>JAUNWG010000100.1 GCA_030540435.1 Eubacteriales bacterium | reverse complement strand
AACAGCAGCACGCTTGTTTCACTCACGGCAATATCATTGATACCGCAATCGGGCACGATGGTTAATCCGCCCATTGTTTTGACTGGCTCTTTTGAGAAGCCAGCTGTCTTAACCGATACAAAAGGCGCGTCTTTTTTGAAAAAACGCCCGGAATTCAATTCCGCACTAACATACCCAAGCTCCCAGTCAGCCAACGTATCAAGCACATAAATATAAATTGTAAGCATAATTTCCTCCGTTTCCTTGTGAATATTTCTCGATCAATGTTAATTCATCTGCCAAACAACCTACGGAGTCTTTTTTTCGCAAGGTCTCGGACGTTTTGAATCGACATGATGTTTTCTGCATTCGTCACACTTTCCGTGGCGTTCACACTTTTTCTTTTTACACGGACAATTCTCATTGGTTATCATTTTTTCTAATTCCATATTCCCTCCAATCATTTGATGCTGCTTTTAATTTCACATTCTACTTTGATTGGCTCTATTTTCTCTTTTTCTTAGGCTCCGGCAGTTCCGGCTGCATCGCCGTAAACAGCGCCGCCAGAAATTCCCGGTCGTCCACGTTATCCACAAGCAGCATATCCTTTGCGCCCTCATAGGGCGGCTCATAGCTGGCCAGCGGCATCATACGGACCGCGCTCGGTACCGGTTTTACCAACAGCCGATTATCGCACAAATAGGCAGCAACCTTTCCACAGTGATAAATCATGTATTCGCCGAAGGCACAGCGATAAGGAATCTCTGCCAAGTCCGAAAGCTGATCCAATATAAAATGTAAATATTCCTTATTCGTCGCCATACTGTTTACCTCCCTGTTTTCTGTCCGCTTTTTCGGAAGCGGACTGTCTGCTGTTTCATGGAGATTTTTTCAACCTGCCAGCCATAGGCCGACAGTTCCTTTTTATATTGGAGAAAAGAATGGTCGATGGGCAGTCCGCAAATAGTTTCAATCTCTGCAAAACTCAGCAGCAGCGTTTGACCGCTTTGCTCTTGTACGTACGCCCAAAGGGGATCATATTTGCTCATTGTTTTTTCTCTCCCTTATCGTTTATCAACGCTTTTTTCATTTTTCTTGCTCCTTCTTCGGGATCAAGGACGCAACCGCCATGCCCAGCAGCGGCCCTATGGCAAGGCAAATGGCATTGCTTTCCACAAAACTGCAGGCATATAGAATTACGCCTGCCACGATGCCAAGGCCCGCACCGACGGCGATTCCCTGACCAAATACCTTCTCAGTTTCCTTTTTCCGCGCTTCGGCAGCGGCAGCAGCGATCACCGCCAGAGCAAGTCCCATCAACACCCAGGGCAGAGCAGCAAATATAAATTCTTTCATTTTGAACCCTCCTGTTTTTCAGAATATGCGCGACGATTCGCCTTTACAAAAGAGCCAGCCAAATCAATTTTGAAACGATGTGCGTCCCAGCGTGTCCCAGCATGGCATACTGAATGCCGTATGTCCGATACAGCCATCCAAAAGCCATGCCAAAAGCGCCATTTAAGAGAAGCTCCCGGAATAAGATGATCGGCGTCAATGCACCATACATATTCATTGCTGTTGGCAGATGCCCCACGGCAAACAACAATGCACTAAGGATATTGGCTGCAACAATGACAGATATTGGCGCTTCTTTTCTGGCACGGAAGAACACTTTCCAGATTACCAGCGCCAGAACAGACATCACACACAACCGAAACAGAATTTCTTCAACGATGCCGCCATAGAATACCGAGGCCAGGCAGTTGTCTACGCTCTGATACAGAATTCCATCTGCATACAAAGCCCGCACTTCCGAGATCGCGGTGCCAAAGGTCCAGTAATCCAGCGCCATGACAATGCCGCACCCTAAAGTCACACCGAAGGCTGGCAGCAATTCCTGTTTTCTGATGCGCAGTGGTCTCATCAATCCGATTTTGGCAGACGCCAGATATCCGATCACCCCCGCTACAAACGCATACAACATGCTTTGCGCCATTGCTGCAACGGCCACCATCTGTGTACTGCCGACTTGTGCGAGGATCACCTGCTGCACCTCTAGGGAATAGGATGCTACGGCGTATTTCCCTGTGAAGTATCCGCCAATTGCCCCGATAGGAATCAGCCATGCCGCAAAAACAAAGGCTTTTTTCAATGTCTGCTTGCCGTGTTTCATTTGATAATCTCCCCCATTTTCATTTCAAGCTCCGCGCCGTAGTGAAATACCAGAGACGCAAGGATCATCACGATGCCCAGCACCACGGAAACAGCATTACTCGAGTCAGCAGAGTTCGTCATGCCAAAGAAACTGTAGATCACAGCAGAAATGATGACCGCGACAGGGGGCATAACAATGGTTTGGATGCCAAGGCTCCTGACTTTATCTGCACCGCTGTGGGTAAACGGCGTGCCATCTGCTAGCTCCATCTTAAAATAGTTCCAGGCAAACAGGCACAGAAAGCCATCAGTCAGTGCGAATACGGCATCGGAGAGCAGGGCGCAGATCGCCGGTTCCAGGCTGGTTGTTTCTGCAAACTCCATAACGCTCCTGCCAAAGCCAAGCATCCCTGCCGACTGCCACTCGATCACGCAAAACAACCCTAAAAGAGCGGTACCTGCCGCAATAAAAGATACGATCATGGCGATCATGGACAAGGTTTTGAATACCTTGAAGGTTTTTTGAATCGTAATCAGACTTTTCATGTTTTCCTCCTCTTTTTCCTTAAAGAAATTTTTCAAACGCATCCATTTCCGTCTGCAATGTCTCCAAAAAACGGCTGACATGCCAGCCGTCTGTGGCGGCATGATGACAAGTAATAGACAGAGGCATATAGAGCCTGCTGTCCCTTTCATGGAACTTGCCCGCCTCCACAGAGGGAAAGAAATACGGCTTGTTCTCATAAGAGTGAACGGCAAAGTGACCGAAGGAGACCCACGGTACACAGGACACCGTGTAGGCATTGGGTGGCGGGAATTGTCCTGCTTTTGCCAGCACGCCATGATGCGTGCCATGCTGAATCTGATTTGTGATATAGGCCTCATAAAATGCCGGGAAGCTGTCGTCATATTCCGTCCACATCAGTGAAAAGATTTTGTCATCGTCATGGAAGGAAGCGTATAACGGTGTCAGCGTATTGTAATAGCCAAGCTGCCCATCCACCTCTGCGATTTTGAACTCCATTTGTTCATTTAACAGCTTTGTTACCAGCCATAGGTATGCTGGAAAGAATTTGCGGCCTGATGTTTTCAGGGTTTCCCGCATCCGTGTGACGTCCAGTTCCACGGTGAGGGAATAGCCAGTGGGTGCCATTTTGGAAAAGTAATAGAAAACCTCCCCCCGGCTCCAGGCTCGCAGATCAATGGGGACAAATTGCAGTTCTGGTTTCATGTTCATACCTCCTGGAAGAACAGCCTATGCTGTGTAAAATACCAATTTTTCATGTTTCCGTTACTCATATCATTTTCCTCCAGAATTCCTTTCAGCGGTGCTTCCATATAATAAATTCAGGCTCTGGCTTATTTTATTGTCTGGTATGTCTTATGGATGAAACCGTAGCGCCTCCACAGCTCTTTCCAGCTGCGCTCTTTCCGTTTCAGTAAATGTGCTGCAAAACTCCTGCAAAGCGGAATAGATGGTAATCTCCCTTTCATCCGTCAGAAAATCGTCATTGGGATATTGCCGCAGCAGAGCAGCGATGATCTCTGGCGGGAAACGGCGGAGTATCCCCACCAGTTCACCCTGTGTTGGCTCAGAGTCCCGAAGAATTTCCAGTAAATCGCCTAAAGAATGGATTTTGCTCAGTATAATCTCCGCTTTTTTCTCCAAGCTCTCACACCATAAAAGTTTATCAAGAACCTTCGCATAGTCCCTGTCATCCATCCGGTCCCCATAAGACAGAATGATCTGCGGTTTGTCCTCTGGATAGGAAGGAGTAAGGATAATGGTCTCCAAATGCCCCAGTTCCATAGCGTTCTGAATGGATAGAGCCAGTTTGGGCAGGCTGCTTTTCAGATATCCAGTCAAATCGTGGGAGCATTTAAGTTCTGAGATCACTTGCTTTAATGCGGTAGACAGCAGTGTTTCAATCTCCTCCGCGTTTTTTTTTCGTGGAATAACACTTTCAATGCATTCAGGTCACAGGTCAATCCGCGAACCGAGTGATTCGTCAAAGCGCATCCAAGGGCAGCGGCCAGCACTGGCTCGTAAAGGTTCATGAGGATCTGCTGATAATTCTCATCTATGCCGCATAGGAGATGGTGAACTTTATTGGCGGAAAAACACAGGAGGAATTGATTTTCACAGGCAATATTGCGCAAATACTGCTCGATAAACTCAATGCCCGCAAGGTCTGTCACACCCAGAAAAGTGGGGTAGTCAGCAGTAATGTGGATCTCATGGGCGGAAAACTCTGAGCTATATAACTTGAAAAAGCCGCCAATTCCATCCACTACTGTGGAGTGATAAAATACATTTTTTGTATGAAACAATCCCTTTGTGATTTGCCTGTGGATGAGTTGGGTAGTCAGTACCTTGCGCCTGATCCTCTTCAGGCCGGCATGGAAGAGTTGCTCCAATGGTTCCTGTTTCAGGGCATCCACAGCGTCCTCGGGGTAAGAATAGGTTTTTAAAGTAATACTGACTGTGTACAAGATGGAGGCCAGCAGCTCCTGCGCCTTTTCCACTCTGATGGAACTGCTTCTTTCGTAGCTCCATTTTTCTGTCTGCTTTGTCAGCAGCATCAGACTTTCCGACTGGATGTGCTCTACGTCACGGTCAGAGAGCAGAGCGCATTGCCACCCCTGAGTGAGTAGGGATGTAAAATAATTTGTTCCGCTTAGCGCGGCTTTGTTTATGATATGGATTCGATCAAGCTCAGTCATCCGTCGCCTCCAGCTTCTCAACGGGGGCAACTCCCCGGCGCTCGTTGAATGCTTTCTTCATATACGCGACCAGCGCGTCGTCGCTGACCCGATCTGAAGTTTCATTCTTAAAGCTGTAAAACAAGTCGATCAGCTCGTGGAGCGTATCTTCATAGTTGATCTGAGAAATGTATGGAGAGTCACAGAAGGCCAAAATCAGCTTGTGGGTCACACCGCCGCCGAATTCAATGCGGCCTGTCTTTTTTAGCGTATCCTCTTGCGTGTTTGACAGTGCTATTGCCTGTTGCGCTGTCAAAGCCAAACCATAGGTCGCCGTTTTTTCATTGCAGGCCAGAAGAGTGTCCACCGGTTCTCTTTGTATCAGCGCACCGCCCATAAGGGTGAGCGAAAAATCACAGGGCTTGCTTTCCACTATCATACTTCCTCCTTTACTCAGCTATATATGGTTCTGCTTTTTGAATATCCGCTCCAGAGAGGGAATATCCAGCAAATTCACAGTTTCAAATCTCTCGTTATAAAACACGGCCCAGTTATTGAACACGCAGGGCAGTTCCTTGGCCTTTTGCAGTATATCCACATGAAGGAAAGATGCCGGAACGCCGTTGGCTTCGCAATACTGTTGGATCATCTCAATTCTTTGATATACATATACTGCAGCATAGATGCTCTCTGAGAAAATTCTCTTCCGTCAGGTTTATGAAATCCGTATTCCTGTTCTCCCTCGTTTCAAAGTTATACTGTATTTCCCAAAAAAGATGCAGAGCCATACATCCAAATTTCTGGATTATTGGCTCTGCGTCTTAGCGTCCGGCTCTGATAAAAGCGTCATATGAAATTGTTTTAGGTTAATCAATCGTTCCTGTTTGCACTTCGGACAGAAGAGTAGAAAATTTTGAAGTACCGTATCTTCCCGTATCCATACACGGGTTTTGCTATGACAAATAGGACATAGCAGCCACCGGCCCTGTTTTTTCATCTCCATCACCGCACCCTTTCCATATATTCCATTCGGCTACTCTTTTCGGACCGGATAAACGGTTGGATTCCGAAGCCCGCCGGACTTGATCTGGGTCATTATAGCCATAAAATCTTGCCCCAGCAGTTCGTTCAGTTCTTCATCCGAAAAATAACACATCCCGGTGGCGCACAGGGCGCCGATGCCGAAGGTAAAAATCCACACATGGTGAAACAGCTTTCGGGCGTCCTCCCGCTCTAGGCCATAGTCCCTTTGAATCATTTCCAGCGCCATGATTCCGGCTTTGTCCCGGGACAGGTACCCTTCCTCCAGAAAATGGGGCGTACCGTCGCTTTTCATAAACAACAGCTCATAAAGCCGCGGCTCTTCCCTTGCGAAGAGAAGCATCTGCATCCCCATCTGCTTAAATGCCGGGGTATAGTGGACTGCCTTTTGAGCGTAGCTTACAAACCGTTCCCTGGCTGCGTCCCGCACAGCCTGCTGAACTTCCTCCATGTTTTTGAAAGCGGTAAAAATGGGGCGGGCCGAGCTGCCGAGGCGGTTTCCAAGATCGCGCGCTGTCAGAGCATTTAACCCCTTCTCACTGACCAAATCCAGGGCTGCGGCTGTAATTTCTTCTCTTGTAAACTTCGGTTTCGGTGGCATCTCCCATCTTCCTTTCTTTAAAAACTTTTGTTTTAAATCAAAGGTTGCGCAACATATGTTTTATTATATCCATATGCAGTCATTTTGTCAATAGCATCAGCAGCAGTTATTGGCAAGGAGATGAAATCAATGTGACTTGCCGTGGGCAGCCCCCTTCGGACGACTCTTTGGAAATGTATTTCACTGCGATTTCATTGATCTCCTTGAGAAAAGTCCCAAACTCATCATCCGTCAGCATCAGAGTACAGCTGGACAACATGAGCATGTCCTTTCTTGGATCTGCATGACCGCTGGCAAAATATTTTGCAAATGCGGTACAGATACTCATCAGCGATACTTGAACAGCCATTCCGTCCTCATCCTCGACGGCTAAGGCATTGGGACTGAGTTGATAAACGCTCTCGACAGTTCCTCTGATTCTATTTTCTTCTGCAACAACAATCACAGAATTTTCAGCCAGAATTTTTACATGGCGGTATAGGCTTGGTGTTGGAACATCACTGAGCTTGCTTTTGATTTCTTTCACAGTTCCTTTATCATGTACCATCAAAAACTGAATGATCCTCTGCCGCACAGGGTTCATAACAACTTCTGCCATATCCAATGTGATTCTTTCCTCCTTTTTTGGATTTCATTTTTTATTATATTATCATTTTTAAGAATGTCAAGAGATATTTATCATGGTTAGTTTTAACTAACCATCTGTTTTTAAGTAAGCGGCCGCATGGGACGCTTACAGGAACATTATACCGAAACGGCAGTATTTTCCCGCTCCATTTGGTCTTTTTTGCACCAAACGGATTTTTTCTTCTATGGCACGTTGAAAAGTTTTAACTTTCTCCACTTCGGTCTGGCAATTCAGATGTAATTTCTTTTGCTTTTTGCAGCACATGAATAAGCCTGTTGAAACTTTTGGTATCAGGATCAAAATAGTAATAGTTTTTTGTTGCTTCTTTCCGTACCTTCAATATC
>JAUNWG010000099.1 GCA_030540435.1 Eubacteriales bacterium | reverse complement strand
TGTACCGGGATTTTGTAAAGAAAAGGAATACTGTGCCCAAAGCAGCGGCAAAAATCATGACGAGTATGCTGGCCTCTGGGCAAATAAGCAACCCAATGATGGCGAAAACAGCAGTAACGATACCAAATACTAGGACAAATTGCTGAATCTCTCTATTCCGAAGCATGGCTTCCTCCCAGGCGATATCCGGTTCCACGGACAGTCAGAATAATTTTTGGATGCGTAGGGTCGTCTTCAATTTTTTCCCGCAGGCGTTTGATATAGACAGTAAGTGTATTGTTATTGACGAATTCTCCTGCTGCATCCCACAATTCATCCAGCAGTCTGTCTCTGGTGATGATACTTTTGGGATTGTTGATGAAGACCAACAATAGCCGATATTCCAATGCGGACAGGAACACTTCCTTGCCGTCCTTTTTCACGACGCCGGTTGTCACATCAACATGGATCCCATCTGTTGTAAAAGCGGCGGGAGAACGGCCGGATTTGCGCAGCGCGGTCTGAATGCGTGCGATCAGCTCACGCGGACGAAACGGCTTAACAACATAATCGTCCGCACCCATATTTAGCCCGGTGACGACACTCGCTTCATCGCCGGAGGCCGTCAGAAAAATAACGGGAATGTTCTGTGTATGTTTGATCTCTGTACAAACGGCAAAGCCGTTTCCGTCCGGCAGAGAAATATCTACCAGCGCCAGATCGAATTTACTTTCGGAGAGTATCCTGCCGGCTTCCTTCTGTGTGGAGGCATGGGTAACAAAAAACCCTTCCGCGTGAAGCAAAAGCATAAGATTCTTGGCAATTTTCTTATCGTCTTCCACTAAAAATATCTGTTTCATTTTGATTCACCTTTCATAGTTATACCATCTGTACCCATCCCTTCAATAGCTCATATTATATTTCTTTTATCCAAAGAATACAAGCGGGGGACAGATGGCAGGTGAAAAAGAAATAAATCTATTGCAATCTGTCTGGTGCAGAAATTTATTTCTATACAAATTGACACGGAAGCGCTTGATTGGCATAATAAAAGAAAATTGTATTTTTGAGAGGTCAAAAGATGCACGAGGTAAGGGCGAAAGGGATTCTATCCGCACAAAACGGTATGAATATCTACAGGGGCTGCACACACGGATGCATTTATTGCGATGCCAGGAGTACCTGCTATCAGATGGATCATACATTCGAGGATATTGCTGTGAAAATCAATGCGCCGGAATTGCTGGAACAGGCTTTGCGCAGAAAAAGGAAGAAATGTATGATTGGGACAGGTGCAATGAGTGATCCGTATCTTCATGCGGAAAAAGACCTGCGGCTCACCAGACGGTGCTTGGAGTTGATTGATACATATGGATATGGGTTAGCAATTCAGACAAAGTCAGATATGATTTTGCGGGATTTGGATTTGCTGAAGAGCATAAACCGGAAAACGAAATGTGTCGTGCAGATTACCTTGACAACGTATGATGAAGGCCTTTGCCGGATATTGGAACCGCATGTCTGCACAACAGCGCGGCGTATTGAAGTGCTGCATATCATGAAAAAGGAAGGGATACCGACCATCGTTTGGATGACACCGATCCTGCCATTCATCAATGATACGAAAGAAAATATTATGGGATTGCTGCAGGAATGCCAGAAAGCGGAAGTATATGGTGTTTTGACTTTTGGAATGGGACTTACACTGAGAGATGGGGATCGGCAGTATTTTTACAAAAAGCTGGATCAGCATTTTCCGGGATTGAAGGAACGGTACATAAGAAAATATGGGGAGGCATATGAGCTGCCGGTGCCGAATCATGTGGAATTGATGGAGCTTGTACGGCAGGAGTGCGAAAAAGCCGGGATGGAATGGCGGTCTGACAAGCTGATGAAATATATGCACCAGTTTGAGGACAAGCAGGCAGGGGAGCAGATGACACTGTTTGATTTCTAAAGAGCCATATTGAGCAAAACAGAAAACGGAAAATAATAAATCCTCTGTTCTCCAGATCGACAGGAAAACAGAGGATATTGTATGTTATGCGAAACGTCCGCACACGCTGCAGCTGCGCATGACGCTTCCTTTCAGGGGGCCGCCGCAGAACTGGCACCGTCCCTCCAGACACCATACGGTTGGGCATTCCCATTCCAATACAGTCTGTGGGGAAAGTCCCAGATATTCCCGGAGGGCAGCCGGACGGGTGAAACGAGTTCCATCGCAGTCCTCCATTTCCCCCCAGATGGAAACCTTTTGCAGTGACGTGCAGTCGGCAAATAGATTTTCTCCCAGCACACGAATGTAATTTGCCTCCATCGTTACGGTTCGAAGCGTCGTGCAGCCACAAAAGGCCTGTGCATGAATTTGTGCAACCGAAGAGGTAAGCGTAATTTCCTCCTCTTCGCCGCTATACCGCAGAAGTGTTTGTCCTTGCATATGTAGCTCTGTTTGTTTCATCGTCAACCTCCTTATTTTTATTCGCGGCGCAGTGCGTCGATCGGGTTTAGCTTGGCAGCCTTAACGGCCGGGAATACACCGGAAATTATGCCGATCAACGCAGACAGTGCCACCGCAATAAAAATAGCAGGGATACTGATTGCAGTCGGTGTTCCGGTTAGAAGGCTGATGATCTTTGCCATGATGATACCGCCTGCCACGCCGATGATGCCGCCAATACACGCAAGCACGGCGGCTTCCGTCAGGAACTGAGAGAGGATGACACTGGGCTTTGCACCGAGTGCTTTCTTCAGACCGATCTCGCGTGTACGCTCGGTAACAGATACCAGCATGATATTCATAACGCCAATGGCGCCGACCAGCAAAGAAATGCTGGCGATCCAGATCAGCTGCTTATTGGACGATTCTGACAATTCCTGAAGCTGCTGTGCAGATTCCATGATATCCTTGCTTTCGTAGGAAAATGATGAACCGCTATCAGATGCAGCGTCGACAGACAGGCCACTGTTTAAAATGTCGCTTGCCTTCTGTCCGATATTGGTCATGTCATCTGTGCTCGACGCGCGCAGCGCAACGTTTTGCGGCTCATCATATTGGAATGGAATGGGCCATACCACATTCGGAATGAGAATGGTTCCGCTGGTCTGATCCATATACATGTAATAATCCTGATAGCTGTTGATTGCAGGCGCAGAGCTCTTGGATGGTACAATAACACCAATGACCGTAAACGGCTCTTTTTTGATGTCAATGGTCTTTCCAATTGGATCCTCATTTGCAAACAATGTGGATGCCGCGGCTTGGTCGAGAAGTGCTACTTTATGATATTTTTTGTAATCATCCTCCAAGAATGGGCGCCCGCTGGATACCTGATATTGATAAACATCCAGATAATCACTGTCTGCACCGATGATCGTACCGCCATTGAATGTGGTGTTTTTATAATACACAGCATCGTAGATATACTGCCGCATGGTGTACAATGACAGGTTTTCCACTTTAGGAACACAGGCCAATTCCCTGTAGGTGCGGTCCGATACTTCAGAAATCCCGGCGGGAAGCTGACTGTAGCTCATATCTACCGGCGAACCATCCTGGCATAGTTCCACCGTGATCACGTTGTTTCCTGCACCGATCAGGTTTTCTTTGATTTGTTCGTTGGTGCCTTTGATAGTTGATACGATCGCAATGATGGATGCAATGCCGATGATGATGCCCAGCATGGTCAGGGCAGAGCGCATTTTGTGCACCCATATGCTGTGAAATGCAAGTCTGATATTTTCTCCCATTGGTTTTGTCTCCTTACCACAGATCCGAAATATCTGCTTCGGTTGTCTTTGCTCCCTCCTTCACGTTCTTTCCGTAGGGGAAAGCGATCCAGTCGCCGATCTGCACGCCGTCCAGAATTTCCTGATAATATCCATCCATATTGGTTCCTACTTTGACCTGTTTTTTATGCAGCAAATCATCTTCGCCGCGGACATAGACATATTTTTGGTTTCCCTCTGTCAGCACAAAACTCGATTGCAGATAAAAGCTGTCGGACTCCTCATCTGCGGTGTCCAATGTAACGCCAACAGAATCATTTTCATTCAGATCAGCTGCATCTGATAGTTCTACCATAACTGGGTAATACGAAGCGTTTGTATTGCTCACTTCGTAATCGCTCAACGGATAGGTTCCAATGCTGCGGACAGTGCCGTGATATTCCGCACCACTCATCCAGTTGGTGATCGAAGCACCCTGTCCAACTTTGACATTGGCGAGCGATAATTCGTCCACATTCACCTGCACGATATCGCCACCCCCAGCTGTGATTTTGATATACGGCTTTGATTTGTCTGATGGATTGCCAACATAGGACACAACGCCGTCCATCTTGCTGTATACAGTTGTGTTATCCATCTCGTTTTCCAGTTTTTTGTATTCCAACCGTGCCTGCCGAAGCTGCAAATCCAGATCGCGGATCTCGTCTTTTTTCTCCTGTATCATCTCATTCAGCTCGCTGCGTGTATACGTTACCATAAACGCATCAGTCCCGTCGGCTGCGGGATCTGCTGCCCCGTTTTGCTGCGTTGTATTCTGATTCGGTGTGTTGGTATCGTCTGCACCCAATGGCACAACCTGTAATTCAGTGGAAGCTGCGGTGTTCTTTGCTTCTACGCTGTTTGCAGAATCTTTGCCGCTCTTTGGCGCAGTCGTATTATCAAAATTTTCTGGTTTTACCGGCACACCCGGTTTATACGAACGAATGGTTTTGAGCTGCTTGTTGGCATCGTTCAACTGCATTTTCAGCTGCTTGATGACAACATTCTGCCGTTCCATTTGGATATCAGCCAGTGTACTGTCATAGGAGAACAGGGCATCCCCCTTTTTTACAGTATCTCCTTGCTTGACCATCGTCTTGCCGACCGTCTGGGTTTCGGACAGTGTGACCGACTGGGTACCGCTGTTCTTCACGATACCATCCAGCGAATCGTTGCCGTACCAGCTCTCTTCGGTTGAAATATTGCTGTCGATCTGATAAACCGAAACAGCTCCGCCGAAATTGCCCTGATATATCTGATAACCGCCGAATCCCACGACAGCTCCCAGTACAACAATGAGCAATAGAATTTTCATCCATTTGGGTATGCGCTTCATCTCAAATCCCCCCTGTGCTCTGTGAATAATTCTCCGTCGAGGATTTGGAAGATTTTGTTTGCTTCCCGCGCGACCTCTGCGGCATGGGTAATCATGATGATGGTAATTCCTTCATTATTCAGCTGCCGGAACAGCTCCATCACACGGACGCCGGACTGGCTGTCCAGTGCGCCGGTCGGCTCATCTGCCAAAAGCAGCTTGGGATCGCCTACCATAGCGCGCGCAATAGCAGCACGCTGGCATTGTCCACCGGAAAGCTGATTGGGCAGAAATTCCAGACGGTCTCCCAGCCCTACTTTTTCCAACATACTGGCAGCGCGCTCCCTGCGTTCTTTTTTTCGCATGCCGCGATAGAGCAGAGGCAGCGCAACATTATCCAGTGCATTTAATTCCGGCAATAGATCCGCGTGCTGAAACACAAAGCCCAGCGTTCGGTTGCGAATTTCCGCCATACGGTTTTCCGATAAGCCGGAAATCTCCTCCCTATTGAGCGTGTATGTACCGGATGTCGGGGTATCGAGACAGCCAATGACATTCATCAGGGTTGTTTTACCGGAGCCGGACGGTCCCATGATCGCAATGTAATCGCCTTCTTCCACAGAAAAAGTCACATGCTTGAGTACAGGGACCACCAGCTTTCCGCGCGTATAGTCTTTATAAATATCACGGCACTGTACAATACTGCTCATGCGTTGCCTCCCTCCGCAGGGGCTGCATCAGCTGGAGCTTCCTCTATTGGTGCTTGTTCCGCATCATCTGGAATCTCTCCGCTTCCAGTCTCCGGTTCGTCGCTATCCGTTCCGTCTGACAGTGTGGCCTTTTGACCTTCTTGCAGGGAATCGCTTGGATAGGCGATGTAATCCTCCAGCTTTAACCCGCTCACGATCTCATATGTATTGTTTTCTTCGTTGTGACGGCCAAGTGTGATTTCCTGCTTGTACAGATTATTTTTCTTATCGGCGGCCCATACATATGCTTTGTCGCCATCCTTCACAATGTAATCGGCATACAGCCAAAGGGCACCATTGTTTGGTCGTTCGCCCGGTTCGATATACACGTGCTGACCCATCATCAGTCCATCGGAGGAACTCAATGTCACATAAAAGGAATACTTGGACGCACCCGAAGCAGAACTGTCATCTTCTCCGCTATATTCCTGGTCCGAATTGTCGACCGTGCCCTCTGTGCTGATTTTGGAGATTTTACCTCCCCATGTTTTGTTGTCATTGAGTCGAGAATACACAGTCACCGGCTCCCCCTCGGTCAGAGAAGCAACTTCCATCTCGCTGACTGTGCCTTTGATTTGCTGAACGGTGGTTTCCAGAATGGTGATAAAGGCGCCATTATCGGAGGCAGAATCATCACTCTGAACAGACTGCACAAGTCCATCCACTTCAGCAGTAACATTCACATGATTCAGCCCGTCCTTGGCATTATCAAGTTCTTTTTGCTTGGCTTTCAGATTATATTGCTCTTCTGATAGATTCAGCTGTGCCTCCTGAATTTGCAGGCTGTACGATAGCTGCTCTGATTTCGGTGCGGACTTTTTGTCCTTCTGCAGCTGTTTGATCTGTGCTTGGTAGGAGGATATTTTATTGGAAATTGCTTCGACTTCCAGACTTGCTGTATCCACTGACATTTGCAGAGTGGTTTTATCATAGGTAAACAGGACGTCTCCCTTTTTGACCATGTCACCTTCCTTGACGCGAATTTCGCTGATCTTTTTGGAACTATCCTTGGAAATTTTCTGCGTCTTGCTGGATTCTACTACGCCGGTATATCGGTTGTTCCCGGATATATCCGAGCCTAAAATCGAGCTGACCGTTTGAACATATGCCGTATCCTGCTTTTGAGATAATCCACTGCATCCTGTCAGCAGAGTGCACGCTGCAATAGTCAGACACATCATTGCTTTGCGTTTCATGATATCATCTTCTTTCTAACTGTACTACTCTGACTAGTATACCATAGGTCATAGGACAACCCAATTACAATTGTATGACAATATGATTACATTGCTGTAATATACGGGAAATGGTATTCCCAAAAGAGAGCTGATTTGGCTTTTATACTCGCCCTTATATCTTGATTTGCAATTTATATATTCTGGTGGTGGCTTTTGATTATGTATTTCTGCTATAAAAGACGTGCTGCAAATAACACTGGTACGGGATCTGGACCGTATATTTGCAAGCAGATCACGGAGAGCTGCGGTGGGATGTTAATAAAATCGGTTCAAAAGGGGCTTGCACCGCATGGTACAAGCATCTTGATCTGTGGACGAATCATTGTGTGTTTTAGTCAAAGAAATAAAAAAGTACGAGCGATCTTGTATCAATCGTTCGTACTTTTGTAAAAAAAATCGGAGCAAGCAATATAGAGCTTGCTCCGATGTGGTGCCGGTGACCGGACTCGAACCGGTACGCTGTCGCCAGCGGTGGATTTTGA
>JAUNWG010000098.1 GCA_030540435.1 Eubacteriales bacterium | reverse complement strand
TAGAACACGGCTATTTGTAGGATGATGGAATTCTGCCAATGCTCCGCAAGCCGATTTTCATTAAAGCTGATAATGTCAACTTGTTGACGGATGTAATCAATGGCACTTCAAGGTATAGACTCCCTGTTGTGTATATCTCCAAAACATACTACGGTGAAGATCCGGTGGATATTTGGAAATTGGCTGGAAGGCTGAAAGGTGTTGCTCATGTGCTTGTGGAAGAAGGCAAATGGTTAAACAACAGAATCCGTCGGCAGTGTGATGACAAAAATGAATTTAACGGCGCTATCGGTGTATACTTCCCAAATAGTGCATATGGTCATAAGAAGTATCTATATCGTGCATACGATGGAATTGATGCTGTTCTGTCTGAAAAGGTTATTCGTAGTGTAATTCAGTACTGCAACGCTCAAATGATGGATAAGCTGTATACTTGGCAAGGTGTAAATAATGCACTTCTTAGAGATCGGTTGAGTACGAGAGGTGCAGAGTTACTTGCGGCCGAAACAGAAAAAGACCGTGTTGCAGCTGAAGTTGATGAACTGATTGAATCAGTGGATGAGGATATCCAAAAACTGAAAAAACAGGTCGAAGAATTGACCCGTGCAAATGAAATTCTTACATACGAGAACCAAGGGTTGCGTTCTAAAATGAGTAGTGCAGACAATATGCCGATACTGTATTTGGGCGAAGAGGAAGAGTTCTATCAAGGCGAAATCAGAGAGATGATTCTGGACGCTATTGCTGAGAAACTCAAAAATCTTGGTGAGAAGACAAGAAGATGGGATGTTCTGACTGATGTGCTTAATGCTAACGATTATCAGAATATTCGAGACGAAAGAGAACGCACCGTGAAGATTTTATTTAAGGATTACAAAACCTTATCGGCTTCAATGCGTCAGCAGCTTTTAGAATTGGGCTTTGAGATTACTGAGGAAGGTAAGCATTATCGACTCACCTATTACGGCGATGGACGATATAAAACCACGATTGCTAAGACCGGAAGTGACTGGCGTGAGGGAAAAAACATTGCATCTGTAATCCTTAAGAGCATGATGTGAAAGTAAGGTTAAATGAAGAAGACTTCTATGCATGGAAGAAACTTCTCGAAAATCGAACTAAGCCGGATGATATTAAAAGGAGCAAGATTTTCGAGAATTATGGCATCATCTACAAGGCTCTTTGCGACAGTGATGTTGAATCTCAATTGGTGTATGATGGAATAAAAAAGCTGAGATTAGTCGACATTTGTCTTGTTTCCGAAGATAATGCACAGTTAGTATTTGAGACGGTGAATAGTACAGGATTGCCGCTTTCTACTGCTGACAAAATTCGCAATTTTCTCCTGATGACAGTCGAGCCGTCAAAGCAGACAAAACTGTATCCGGAATATTGGCATCCTATGGAGAAAGCTCTCGGAATGGAATCTGGCGAGTCTTCTCAATTTGAAAGTTTCTTCAATTATTATATGACGTCTGTTTTGCAGCGGCAGTTAGTTGGAGATTATTATGATGTATTCAAAAATTACTACTATGAGAACAAAGCTACTGGAACAGAAGGAATTGTAAAACAAATCCATCAGTATTCTAAGTACTATACAGAATGGAATACCGCTTCTGATAAAGGCACACGTATACAAAGAGCCTTATATAAGGTCCGGAAGACAGGACAGTTTAAGATTACTCCGGCAATCTTAAAACTTCTCTCGGACAGAAATGATGGTCTCATCGCTGATGACGATGTTGTTGAAATTCTTACAATTATGGAATCGTATTGGATGCGTAGGGCTATATGTGCGTTGCCAACTAATACTGCTGGACCGGTCTGTATTTCCATGCTGAAGAGCCTTAATGCTACCAATCAGTTAAAATCATTTAAAGCAAATCTATTTTCGTTGACTTGGGCACAGAGAATGCCAAGTGATACTGAAATTAAGGACACGCTCAAAACGCTAAAAATTTTATTCATTGGGACTGCCATTGGCGATGAGGCGGTGGAGTTGGATATCGTCGGTGACGATCATACCGCCGTCGATCAGGGTTTCGCCGGTGGGAGAAATGACCGTAAAGCCGTCGATGGTCTGCTTGATTTCCACATAGTGATCCTCCGTGTCCTGGATGCGGGTACTGAGACTACCCGCCAGCAGATTCAGGGTGGTGATGTTGCCTTCTGCGTCTGCACAGTGGACTTCCACCGATGCGGATAGCTTCCACCTTCTGGCCACGGCATCGAAATTGAGGATCTCCTCCGAACCCTGGTAGAAAGCCATCGTGTCCGCATTGAAAGTCACGCTGGCAAGATTATCGCTGCGCTTGGGTATTCTTGATTTCACTGTTTACGCCTTTCAAGGCGGTTTGCAGCTTCGTGGTATCGCCGCCGATTTCCACGGTGATACCTTTGATTCTGGATGCCAACGCAGGCACCTCCTCACATTCAGAAATAATTTACTTGCGTTTGCTTGCATTTGACGAAGAAATGAGGTATACTATTGGCAAAGGAGTGTGATCACTATGGCAACCACCACTGCCGTTTACGCACGTATCGACTCAAATCTGAAAGAAAACGCTGAGAGCATCCTTCATCAGCTTGGCATTTCCCCCTCCAGCGCAATTCAGATGCTTTACAGCCAAATCGTCCTGACACGGGGGCTGCCCCTCAACCTTCAGCTTCCTGCCAGAAAACCCACTGTGATTGGCGACATGACCCGTGAAGAACTGGATGCCGAATTGCGCAAGGGATTGGATTCCCTGAACACCGGCAGAACCTATACCCCGGAGGAGGTTATGAAAGAACTCGGCAGGGAGTATGGGATATGACTGAAAAGTACCGCGTTCAGTATTCTCCTGCGGCATTGGATGATTTGAAAGATATATACGCCCACATTGCTACTGTGTTACGCACACCGGAGAACGCCTCCAAGCAAATTCATCGCATCAATGAAGAAATTTGTTCTCTGGATTTCATGCCCTGCAGATATGAACAGGTGGATTGGGAACCATGGAAAAGCATGGGAATGCGCAAAGTTGCTGTGAACAATTTCGTGGTATTTTACACCGTAGACCAAAATCGATTGAATGTGACAGTGATCCGTATCGTTTACGGAGGCAGAGACCTTCGGCGCATCCTGGATGATGTTGATGCATTATTCGGCAGTGTCCCCAATACCGAGACTTTTGAAGAATTACAATCGGAACGACTGGATTCTGTTTGAATGCAGTTTCAGTGAATACAAACGATTTGGGCTGGTCAAAAGACCCGGGTCCATCACCGGCGGGGAAGTTCCCCGCCATTTTTCATAGTACGGTCAAAATAAATCGAAATCCCTCTGCGTTGCCAACTGTTTATAGGGATAATCGTCATTCCCGCTCTCCGCGTACATATCATTGACCATGCCGATCGTCAGAAGGTCAAGATCACGAATGGACAGTCCCAGCTGTACGCAGCGGAGCAGGAATAACGGCGTGGTCATTTGGCGTTCAGTTGGGCGAAGTTTTTTTAGACTGAACCGCCGTCTGCACATTCAAGCCCCACAGTTCAATGATCTGGGGCAGAATCTGGTAGATGGAGAAGGTGTTGAAGCCGTCCAGCCATTCCTCCGGGGTATTGGGAACAGCCGGGTCAGCGTGTTTTGCCATGATGTAGGCAATGTTCTCAAACATCTCCAGCGAGAAGGTGTCCAGCCCGGATGCCGCCTCCTGGTTATCTCCCACAGCCTTCTCCAGCTGACGGAGGTCTGCGTAGATGTCTCTTCCGAACTTAATCCGATAAATACGGGGAATGGCAGCGGATGCCTTGAAGGGCACCTGCTTGCCGTCGATCTCAACCTGTTTTACCATTGCTTATCCTCCCTTAGCCTTCACCCTGGGCCACAGCCTCGGACAGATACACGGACTTATACCAGTTGGTGTACACATCCTCCGTGGTATCGTCACCGGTGCGGGCCTTCACATAGCCGTTGGCCAGTGGGGATGCCTTGAGGGACAGGGTCTCGGTCTTGACCTCGATCTCATCCTCATTGGTGGCAGACTCAATGCCGGGACGAGAGGCGGTGCAGCAGTAAAGCACATGGCGAATCTTCTTCACATCGCCATCGAACTCAAAGAGCAGTGCGAACTTCTCCCCCTGGGCGGAGGCGTCCTCCACCAGTACCTTGTTGGTATCCAGGGCCTCTTTCAGAATCTCGGTGCGGAAATGCTCCGGTACCATGGCCAGCTCCAGATCGCCCTCGTAGCCCATGTTGTTGGAAATGGTGTAATACGCATAGCCATCCGCATAAAAGGTGGACGGCTCGCCGTTGGGGTCAAGGGACAAAGACACCGCACCGGGCATGGCCACCGGCGTTGCAAAGGAGACGGTGCCGTCCTCCGCAATGGTCAGCTTGGCATAATGCACGTTGCGGATATTGAAGGATAACAGAACCGTTTTCCATTGTAGGCGCATCATCATTGGACTTCCGGTACTTGTAGTACAGTCTGCCGTTTTCATCTCTGTCCACAGTCATGCGGTCGGGCATCAGGGGATAGAGGGCGATGACTTCACCCTTGCCGTTTCGGATGATTTGGGCATAAGCATTCCCCCAAAGGAGAAGGTGCGTCATAAGTGTTTCCCGGAAAATGAAAGAACTCATCTCCGGATTCGGTTCGTCGTGGAGCAGCCGATACAGCGGATGGTCGAACGCTTTCTCCTTGCCGCCGGTATCGGTATACCGATACACATTCAGAGGCAGGCTTGCCACCGCCTCGGAAAGAATACGGACACAGGAGTACACCACCGTCATCTGCATGGAGGTCCGTTCATTCACCTGTTTGCCGGAAGCAGAGCCGCCCATGAAAAAGCTGTAGCTGCTGCCAGCGGTTCTGTTTTGGGGTGCGTCCCTTGTGCGGAACAGCCCCTTGAAAATGCCCATTGACATCACTCCTTCTGAAAAAAAGCATAAGAAAAGCGCCTACCATTTCCGATAGACGCTCTCAAGATATGTTGATAATTACAGGAATTTCTTCATGACTCGCATATAGTCACGTTTTCCATTAAAAACCGCCATGATATAGACTGTGTTTGCTTCTTTTTCGTACAGATAGAAGAGAAGATAATCCTTGTGGGCAAGGAAACGATAGCCGCTGCTTTTTAGCACCCGGTCTCTGGGAATCGCACCGCATTCCGGGAAGTGCTCCAGAATCATAGTTTTTTCCTGAAGCTCTCTGACAAATCGAATGGCCAGATTCTTATCCTTTGAGAGATCCGCAAGATAGACAGCGATGTCCCGGAGATCTGTTTTGGCGGTATCCGTAAATACTATCTTACAATTCATACCTCCAGGTTCTCCAATTCACCGAGAATATCTGCAAAAGCATCATTGGCAGACTGCACTCTGCCGAGTTTAATATCATCCATCGCCTGCGCCAGATGGGAATACATATTCAGCTTTGCTTCCAGCTCACTGATATAGTGAAGCTGATCTTGGAAATCCTCATGGCTAAGAAGTACCGTATCTTCCTTGCCATTTACGGTAATCGCCACCGGATTCTGTCTGGTAAGGGCAGAAATCTGAGCATAGTTTGTACGAATATCCTTTGACGGCCGAATAGAAATGCTTGGACTCAAAAAAACCACCTCCTATGTTTGGTAGTCATATTATATTCTAATTATACCACCATGTCAACAGGGTTATGCAAAATGGGAAGTGTGATGCATAGCCATATAAATAAAATCCCCGTCTGTTATATACCGAAGTATCGTCCAAAGGCAGTCTCCTAACGGTGTCCGAATACCGCAGGGATTGAAAGGATTCACGAGCTGCTGACAGGTGTATTTGATATTACGGTCAGTACCGGTTCTATCCAGAGCTGGATCAAGCAGCTTTCCTCTGATACAAAGAAGGCTACCGAGAAAATTCGGGAGCGGATCAGCCATCTGCGCGTGCTGAATTGTGATGAAAATGAAAATTGGTCCTATCTTGCGCTGCATAAAAAGCGAGGCAGCAAGGCGATGGACGAGATGGATATTCTGCCTGGATTCCGCAATACCATGATTTCTGGAAGCCTTACTACAAGTACGGTCAGGCTCTTTACGGTATCTGCAACGCACATATTATGCGGGAATTGGTGTACGCGGAGGAGCAGCTGCACCAGGACTGGGCAAAATCCATGCGGGAGCTGCTGTTGGAGGTTCACAACAACCGAAAGGCCCTCATGTCATGCGGCGGAACCTGCTTTCAGGCTGCGATTCTGGAGGCGTATCATCTGCGCTAGGATGCCATGAGGTATCCGCGCATTGTACTATGCGAAGTCTCGTGTAATGTACTATGCAGTAAACTGTGTAAAGGAGAGCGACGAATGAATATTGTGATTAGCTGCGACGATGCCTATATATTTCCGGCAAGTATACTGATTGATTCCATTGCGGCGCACAACCAGAATGTGGATCTATGGCTGATTTGTGACGATGTATCGGAGGATAATCTTGCGGTGCTGAAACAGCAAACCGATGGGTATCGCTGGAAGTTTCATCCAGTCAGAATCCCGGAGCGCTTTGTGTCATTAGCTTCAGAACTGCCTTGCTCGGGGCATATTACAAAAGTGGCATATTATCGCTTGCTCACGCCATGGGTCATGCCGGATTGTGAACGGGCACTGTACCTTGATAGTGACATGCTGGTTCGAGGCAGCCTTGAAGATTTATACTTAACAGATTTTTCTGGGGGGTATCTTGCCGGTGCTGTCCCGGATATGTCTAAATCGATTCGCAGGGAAAGAAAAGAACGTTTATCTCTAAAGGGTGATTATTTTAACTCGGGCATGCAGCTACTGCAGCTGGGACTTATTAGGAAACAGATGACTGAGGAGCAAATGCTGGATCAAATCCGTACGATATCGGAAGAGTTCGAGTTGATTTATCACGATCAAGATGTTTTCAATAAGATATATGATGGCAAAATTCAGAAAATTGACAGAAAATACAACTATGGCTCGTTCATCAGTATTTCTTATAAGCTGAAAAATCGCAATGAGCTCCGTGATGCTGTTATTGTTCATTTCATTACTTCTTATAAGCCGTGGAAGAATGAATACTGCCTGTTCTACATGAAAGAGTACTGGAACTACTTAAAAAAGTACTTGACCAAGGAGCAGCAGCGGGAGTACTGGATGCATAAGCCGCTTGCTTACTGTAATTTAGCAAAGGGAGTTATAATTACAGCTTATGAGCGATGCAGGAAGAAACTGTGAACATTTCTATAAGGTCAAAACTTTCGACTTCGGATGGGTGTGCGTTTCACACATTCCATAGCCATCCAATTCGTCGAGAATCAAAAAGGGCGGCACGGACGATTCGAAAGTGATCGGGATGACGTTGTAAATAATTTTTGGAGCTTATTGGCTTTGCTCAGCAACGCGGCAAATTGTTGTTTAGCGGGCAGGGGCCGCAGCCAATTTCGTTACGCACTCTGGCAGTTGACGCACACCGCTCTCCCCTCGACCGGAACAGCTCAGTAAATTGCTGTTTATCGCACACGCCAACTGTAGGGATGGGGCTTGCTCCATCCGTCGGCGAAG
>JAUNWG010000003.1:35996-97678 GCA_030540435.1 Eubacteriales bacterium | reverse complement strand
GCTGCGATATTTCCCACGATGTTGCGGAACGCGATTGCATTGGAGACACGCCCGGAGAACAGATAAAACCGAATCGTCTGGAACGGCACAAGGTTGACACGGGTAAATTCCAGCTCATCCTTATCGTTTAATATGTCAATAATAGTATTGAAATCAAATTTAAATAGGATGACTCTGAGCAGCAGCGCAAGGTATAAAATCAGGCACAGCCAGAGCAGCGCTGTGACAGCGGGAGAGCGCGGCTTTTTTCTTGCCAATTTGTGAACACGCCCCTTTCTTTGTTATACTAAAATAATATCATAGCACGCAGCACTGGCAAATGCAAATGAATTGGCGGCAAAAAGTAAAAAATCCAGAATATCTGGCGGCCTGAATCGTTTATTTCATGGGTAGACGAACGGGAAAAACCGCGATATAATAGCAATATATCAATATGGAGATGGATATGCTTACTACTACAAGAATGTCATTAAAAAACGGGGCCGGGCTGACCTGTGTGACAACAAATCGGTCCAAAACATCGTGTCTGAGCGCGATGCTGGTATTGCCACTGGGGGCAGAGGGACGCAGCATGTCTGCGCTGCTTCCGTATGTCCTGCGCAGCAGCTGCCGCGATTTCCCGGGACGGATGGCAGTTGCCGCCCGCCTGGACGAGCTGTATGGCGCGCAGTTGGAGCCAATTGTCCGCAAGCGTGGCGAAGCGCAGCTGGTTGGCTTTGCAGCGGATGTCATTGACGAGCGGTTTGCCATGGGCGGCGCAAAGGGCCTGTTTGCCGGAACAGCACAGATGATGGCGTCCATGCTGCTGCATCCGGATGAATTAAAGGAAGAGATCGTAGCGCGTGAAGCGGCGCAGCTGTGTGCCCGCATTGCCGCCCTGCCGGACGATAAGCGTTCCTGGGCGGTCCGCCGTATGTATCAGCATATGTGTGCAGATGAGGCATACAGTGCAGTGGAATGGGGCGATGTAGATGCGATACGCGCAATCACGCCGGAGCTGCTGATGGAGCAGTACCATCATATGATGCGGACTGCTCCGCTGGAGTTGTTTTAC
This sequence comes from Eubacteriales bacterium, assembly GCA_030540435.1. GTDB lineage: Bacteria > Bacillota > Clostridia > Oscillospirales > Butyricicoccaceae > Butyricicoccus_A. The sequence continues at coordinate 96,624 of JAUNWG010000003.1, read as the reverse complement.
TGCGGTTCGCTGCCAGCGGAGGAAGCCGCGCGGCAGTTGGAGGAGGCGCTGGCGGATAAGCCGGTCGTTCAAAACCCATTGCGTCCGACATTTTCCGCACCGCGCACGGCGCCGCATGACGGTATCCGCCGCGTTGAGGAGGAGGAGCCGGTTGCACAGGGAAAACTGACCATCGGTATCCGTACCGGTATCACAGCATTTGATGACGATTACCCGTCTATGGTGGTGTTTAACGCTTGCTTCGGCGGAAATTCCGCTTCGCGCCTGTTCCGCACCGTGCGGGAGAAAATGAGCCTGTGCTATTATGCTTCTTCGCAGACAGACAAGCTCAAGGGCGTCATAGCGGTCGCTTCCGGCATTGAAAACGAAAGTGAGCCAAAGGCGCGACAGGAGATTCTGCATCAGCTGGAGGATATGCAGAGCGGCGGTCTGACAGCAGATGAGGTCGAAGCGGCAAAGCGTTCGGTCGCGGCATCCCTGCGCACAATGTTTGACACGCCGCTGGTACTGGAGAACTTCTATCAGACGCAGGCGGCAGCCGGTCTGGATGAAACATTGGAGCATCTGATTGCGCGCATTGGGCAGGTTACTGTGGAGGATGTCACGCGGGCAGCACAAAAGGCTGTACCAGATACTGTATATTTTCTCAAAGGAGCAGGCGCATGACGACAATTCCGTATACTTTTCTGGATGAATGTATCCAGACCACTGTTTTGGACAACGGGCTGCGCATTTACTGCGTACCGCGCAAAAATAGCGCAAAGACCTTTGCCATGCTTGCGGTGGATTTCGGTTCGATCGATTGCCGGTTTACGCTGGATGGACAGAAATATGATGTTACGCCGGGCATTGCCCATTTCCTTGAACATAAGATGTTTGAGGAAGCAGACGGCAATGCATTGCAAAAGTTCACAACGCTTGGCGCACAGCCGAATGCGTTTACCAGCCATACCATGACGGCGTACCATTTTACCTGTACTGACCGGTTTTATGACTGTCTCGAGATTCTGCTGCGTTTTGTGACAACGCCGTATTTTACGGATGAAAATGTAGCCAAGGAAAAGGGGATTATCGGGCAGGAGATCAGTATGCTGGAGGATAGGCCGAGCTGGCAGGCGTATGTCGGTATGCTGGAAGGGCTGTATGCCGTGCATCCGGTGCGCATTTCGGTTGCAGGCAGCAAGCAGACGATTGCACCGATCGACCCGGCGGTATTAAATCTATGCCATCGCGGGTTTTATTCCCCGGCAAATCTGGTGCTGACGGTTTGCGGGCAGTATGATTTTGACCGAGTTGTGGCGCTCGCGCAGCGCATCACACCGAAGGAATCGGCACGCATTGCAGCGCGCGACTACGGCGAGGAGCCTGCACAGGCAGCGCAGCCGTATGTGGAAAAGCATATGGCGGTATCCCGCCCAATGTTTCTGCTGGGCTGCAAGGATACTGCGCCGGAGCAGCCGTATGTGCGGCAGCTGACCGGTGAGCTGGCGGCAAAATGCATCTGCGGCAAGTCTGCGCCGTTGTATGATACGCTGTATCAGAAGGGCTTGATCGACCGCAGCTTTTATACCGATTATTTCACATTCCGCGGCGGTGCCTGTGCCATGTTCGGCGGCGAGAGTGATGATCCCAAGGCAGTCCGTAGCGCATTGGAAGCAGAGCTGCGCCGCGTTGCAGTGGAAGGACTGGATGAGGAGATCTTTGTGCGCGCCAAGAAGACAGCCTATGGCATGTATATCCGCCAGATCGATGATGCATCCGGCGTGTGCCGTGCACAGACAGAGGCATGTTTCTCCGGAGCCATGTGCTTTGACTTTGCAGAGGTATTCCAATCCATCACGATGGAGGACGTTATACAGCGCATCCGCCAGTGGGCACAGGATGATGTGACATCACTGGCTGTCATTGTGGCAAAGGAGGCGGGAACGTGAGTCAGGTCGTATCCTTCCCGGGGCTGGGACTGGAATTTAACATTACCAATGTCGCATTCCATATCGGCGCAAAGCCTATTTACTGGTATGGTATTATCATCATGCTGGGCGTTGTGCTCGCAGTGGTTTATGCGTCAAAACGGGCGGATTATTTTGGTGTTCGCGCGGATGATGTACTCGATTTGGTGCTGTTTATGCTGCCCATCGGCATTGTATGCGCGCGGCTATATTATGTCGCATTTGAATGGGAGCAATATAAAGACAATCCATTGGACATCATTGCCACCTGGCACGGCGGGCTTGCAATCTATGGCGGATTGATCGGCGGAATTGTGACAATTATTGTTTTCTGCCGGGTGAAAAAAATTGATATGATGGATCTATTCGATCTGGTTGCAGGCGCAGTGCCGATCGGTCAGAGCATTGGCCGTTGGGGAAATTTCTTTAATTGTGAGGCATTTGGCGGACCGACCTCTGCGCCGTGGCGCATGGTCATTGGAAAGGGATTGGATGAAGCAGGCGCGATGGGCAACCATCCGACGTTTTTCTATGAGTCGGCTTGGAATGCCATCGGTGTGCTGTTATTGTATCTGTATTCAAAAAAGAGGAAATACCGCGGCGAGATCCTGCTGCTCTATCTGGGATGGTATGGTCTTGGACGGTTCTTCATAGAGGGTCTTCGGACAGACAGCCTGTACCTGTGGGGTACTGATATTCGGGTATCACAGGTAGTGGCGCTGATTTCCATTCTTATCGGATTTGGCGGCTTTGTGCTCAATCGTGCGATGCCGTTCTTAAAGGAAGTGCCGAAGGCAGAGCATGACAACAAACAGGAGGAAACAACATGAGTGCAATTCGTATGGATGGTAAGATGGTCTCCGCAAAGGTTCGCGGAAGCATTCTGGACGAAGTAAATAGGCTGCAGGAGAAGGGAGTGCGTCCGGGCCTTGCAGTTATCATTGTCGGCGAGGACCCTGCTTCGCAGGTTTATGTCCGCAATAAGGAGCGTGCCTGTGAGGAGTGCGGCTTTTATTCGGAAAAGTATGCCCTGCCGGAGGAAACAACGCAGGAGCAGCTGCTGGGACTGATCGATGAGCTGAACAACAATCCGCGCATCGATGGCATTCTGTGTCAGCTTCCGGTGCCAAAGCATATCAGCGAGCAGGCGATCATTGATGCCATTTCTCCGGAAAAGGACGTCGATGCCTTCCATCCGGTCAATGTCGGCAAGATCATGGTAGGCAATTTTGATTTTCTGCCGTGCACACCGGCGGGCGTGATGGAGCTGCTGGATGAGTATGGCATTGACCCGAAGGGCAAGAACTGCGTTGTGATCGGACGCTCCAATATCGTCGGCAAGCCGATGTCCATGCTGCTGCTGCATCGTCATGGCACCGTGACGATCTGCCATTCCCGCACGCAGAACCTGAAGGAAGTGTGTGCACAGGCGGATATCTTGGTTGCGGCAGTCGGCAAGGCAGATTTTGTCACTGCGGATATGGTCAAGGAGGGGGCAACTGTCATTGACGTTGGCATGAACCGCAAAAACGGCAAGCTGTGCGGTGATGTCTGCTTCGATGAGGTCAATGAAAAAGCAGCGTATCTGACGCCAGTTCCGGGCGGCGTCGGCCCAATGACCATCACCATGCTGATGAAAAATACCCTCAAGGCAGCAAAACTGCATCATGGCATTGCGGACTGATAAGACAAATACCCTGAAACAAAACGATACGCCGAGGCAAATCGCCTCGGCGTATTTTTATCTGCTACGGTTTTACTTTTGTAGAATGCTTTATCATGGTGTCGATGACATCGTAGATTTTATCCCGATCTTCTTTGGAGAGTTTGTCTAGCTTTTCAGCAAGCAGGGAGTTTTTCACAACATATCCAGTATCAAGGACATCGGCAAGAATCATGTCAGCAGACACGCCCAGTGCATTCACAATGGAAATGAAGGTTTCAAGCGCTGGTATTTTCTCGCCGCGCTCGACCATGCCAATGTAGTTTGTACTGAGTCCGGTTTTCTCCGCTAAATCTTCTTGCCGCCATTTCCGCATACGTCGGTAGATACGGATATTTTTACCTATAGAATTCATTTTAATGATTTCTCCGATAGTGATTCTTCTGAATTGTCCAAGCCTTCAAAGAAATTATCATATGAGCAGTGATAAATCTTCTTCAACGCAATGATAACACTGGCGCGGATGTTCAGCTCACCGGCTTCATATTTCGCATAAGTGGAGCGCCCGATATCACATCCACTCTGTTGCAGCTTTACACATAGCTTTTCCTGAGAGATTCTGGCATCTGCACGCAAACGGCGCAGATTATCACCCATGTTTCTGTCGCGCCTGATTTTTTGTTCCATTCATTCACTCCCGATGATAACTTGACCGGTATTGGTTATGACTATTATTAGTATACGCTGATCAGGGAGAAAATCAACAGGAACCAAAAACCGCAGTCAATTTTTTTGTTAAAGCTGTGCAATGTTATTCTGCGAAACGGATTGTTTTTTATCGGAAAAACAAAGAAAATCGAATTGACAGAATGCAAATGCTATGATAATATAATACAAGCCGCATTGAACGGGTTGGCGAAGTGTGCCCTGCGCACCGCCCGTGAGAGCGTGACTCTATCAAAGAAAGAGAGGTGCTACCGCAATGTATGCAATTTTAGTAACCGGTGGCAAGCAGTACAAGGTATCCGAAGGTGACGTAATTTACGTTGAAAAGCTCGGCGTAGAAGACGGCGCTTCCGTTACATTCGACAAGGTTCTCGCAGTTGGCGAAGGCGCTGACCTGAAGGTTGGTACTCCGTATGTCGAGGGCGCTACCGTAGCTGGCACAGTTGAAAAGACCGGCAAGCAGAAGAAGGTTATCGTCTACAAGATGAAGCCGAAGAAGGGTTACCGCCGTAAGCAGGGCCACAGACAGCCGTATACCAAGGTAACCATCGGCGCAATCAACGCGTAAGATGACAACCGCCCGTTTTTTTACAACAGGCAGCCGCATTGATGCAGTAGAAGTAACCGGACACGCGGGCTACGCGGAGGAAGGCGAAGACATTGTCTGTGCGGCGGTATCTGCAAACCTGGACCTGACAAGCTGTCTGCTCGGCGATGTGATGGGCTTGGAGATCAAGACCGAAGTCGATGAGGACAATGCACGTATCCGTATCACACTTCCGGCAAAGCTGGAGGAGGCGGATGAGGTTCAGGCACAGAACGCACTCGATGCCTTGATGCTGTATTTTATCAACCTCAAGGCAAGATATCAGGATTTTATCGAAGTAATGGAGGTGTAAGTCATGCTTCAGATCAGCTTACAGTTTTTCGCTCATAAAAAGGGCGTAGGTTCCACCAAGAACGGCCGTGATTCCGAGTCCAAGAGACTTGGCGTTAAGCGTGCTGATGGTCAGGTCGTACCGGCAGGCAACATTCTGGTTCGCCAGCGCGGCACCCATATCCATCCGGGCAAGAATGTCGGCATTGGTTCCGATGATACCCTTTTTGCAAAGGTTTCCGGCGTTGTTCGCTTTGAGCGTCTTGGCCGTGACCGCAAGCAGGTTTCTGTTTACGAAATCGAGCAGTAAGATATTCTTTGATGCGAAAGGCACCTCGGACATCCTGTCTGGGGTGCTTTTTTATACAAGGTATGATCTCTGGAAAGGAGAGCTGTTATGCCACAATTTATTGATACCGCAAAGATTTGGATTCGCTCCGGCAAGGGCGGCGATGGCAAGGTATCGTTCCATCGTGAAAAATATATCGCTTCCGGCGGCCCGGATGGCGGTGACGGCGGACGAGGCGGTTCGATCGTTTTTCAGGTCGACGACAATCTGTCCACGCTGATGGACTTCCGATATAAAAAGAAATATACCGCACCGGCAGGCGAGCCGGGCGGCAGCAGACGCTGCACCGGCAAGGACGGCAAGGATTTGGTTATCCGCGTGCCCCGTGGCACCATCCTGCGTGATGCACAGACCGGGCAAGTCATTAAGGACTTGTCGGATAAAGAGCCGTTTGTTGCAGCACGCGGCGGCAGAGGTGGCTGGGGCAATGTGCATTTTGCAACCCCGACCCGTCAGGCACCGCGTTTTGCCAAGCCAGGGCTGCCCGGGCAGGAGCTGGAGGTCCGTCTGGAGCTGAAGCTGCTGGCAGACGTCGGACTGGTGGGCTTCCCGAATGTTGGCAAATCTACGCTGCTTTCGATGGCTTCCGCTGCCCGTCCGAAGATCGCAAATTATCATTTTACGACGCTTGTGCCGAATCTGGGTGTTGTGTCCATCGGTGAGGGCGAATCCTTCGTGATGGCGGATATTCCGGGTATTATTGAGGGCGCTTCTGAGGGCGCCGGTCTGGGACATGCGTTCCTGCGCCATATTGACCGCTGCCGGCTGCTGCTGCATATCGTCGATGCCGCAGGCAGTGAGGGACGCGACCCGATCGACGATCTGGAGAAGATCAACAGCGAGCTGGGGCAGTATTCCATTGATTTGGAAAAGCGTCCGCAGATCGTTGTTGCAAACAAGATCGACCTGCTGGGCGATAACCGCGAGCCGTTGGATGCGATTCAGAAATGGGCAGATGACCACGGCTTTGCCTATGCCGAAATGTCTGCGGCCACAAACAAGGGTGTGCGTGAGCTGATGAATCAGACATGGCATGCGTTGGAGAAGCTGCCGCCGGTCATTGTCTACGAGCAGGAGTTTGTGCTGGATGAAGCTGCAAAGCCAGTCACTGAGGCAGATATCGAATATTCGCGCAGCAATGAATATTATATCGTCTCTGGCCCATGGATTGAGCGCTTGTTTGCATCCATCAACTTTGACGATTATGAATCCCGTCAGTATCTTGACCGCCGCCTGCGCGCAGCCGGTGTGTTTGACAAGCTGGAGGAAATGGGCATCAAGGATGGCGACCCGGTCATCATTGATGAAATGGAATTTGAGTACGAGCACTGATCTTTGCATTTTTTATTTGAAGGAAAGGTAAAACAAACAGGTGTGACCGCAAGTCTGCACCTGTTTGTTGTTTATAAGATGTATTTTAATAAAGTTTTGGAATCAACCTATATTTTGTGTGAGAGCAATACCGTTCAAATTCTTGCTGAAATTGTGCCCGCAATGCCTTTTCTTCTACATGGATTCGTATACTATAACACAAAAAGCAGATTACTGGTACAGAAATAATCCCGAATATGTGCCGATACACAAGCGCTACGCCGAATAAACTGAGGATGCTGCCGGTATATGCGGGATTTCTGACAATGCTGTATAATCCACTCTGAATCAGATGCTGTTGGTTCGTTGTTTGGACTGACAGTGTAAATGCGTGCTTTAATGTCCATACAGACAAAAGTCGTATAATCATTCCAACGAAGATAAAAATTATGCCGATAAAGTAGGTCCGGTGCGGAACAAGCAAATTGCGAATAGCTGCCGGTACGCTTTGGCTTCTAAAAAAGGCTCCCGCCATTACGCTGCAACACCAGCCAACAATAATAAGCCACATAGTTCCGTTATCTTTGGATTTTCTGTTATGCACTCGGTTTCCTCTCGATGTGAAGAACCAGATCATACATTCTGAGGCCACCAGTAATCCAAATGTATACATGAATATATTGTATTCAGTCATACTTGCAAATTTACTGGGATCATCCATAGTAACACTTCCTCATTGCTTTCATGGTTGCATTTGTATTTTGTTATTCCTTGTATTTTTCAAAAGCTTCTATCACACCGACGATAACGCCGCAGAGCGGGAAGATGACCCAGCCTGGATGCCACAGACCCCACATAAAGCCGATGAGCAAATAAAATATTACGGCAAGTGGGAAGATGATTTTGGAGACAAGGGCGGAGAAGGATTTGTCGTCTTTTTCATCTTCTACGAAGTTGGAGATGGCTTTATACTGCTGGTCGTACCAATCGGAGCGGATACCGAAGTAAACAAAAATCGCGACGGCGACGGCAATCGGCCCAAAGAATGCAATCGCAGTGGCGGCATCATTTCTGGTAAACGCATCACAGACAGCGGCTGCAATGATTGCGCAGATACAGAGTGCAACACCAGCTGTGATTGCAACAGCGAATTTCTGCTGGAAAGCAGCACGTTCTGCAAGAAATGCACTGTGGTCTTCCTGAGACAGAACAGGAGTGTCCTCTGTAATCCCCAATTCCTCCCGCAGGTCGTCTGCGCTTCCAATATCGCCAAGAATGATACCGATGGCTTCATTTTCGCTTTTTCCTTCACGCAGGAGATCGTTAAATTTGTCCTCCATATTTTCCAGCATTTCTGCCTGTAAGCGCAGCATCTCCGGCGTTTTTGGCAACGTGGAAAACATTGCGTTGATGTAGTTTCGTATTGTATTCATGGCGTATCCTCCTCAAGGAATTGGTTGATAACCTGTTGGAGTAATTTCCATTCTTCACATTTTTCCTGGTAGAATGCCCGTCCGGAAAGGGTGATGGTATAATATGTCCGTTTGCGCCCCATGGTTTCCGTCCCCTGATAAGGGGTGACATAACCCAACCGTTCCAGCCGGTTAAAGGCGGAATACAATGTCGTTTCACGCATGACATATGCCCCACCGGAACGTTCCTGAATGTTGCGGGAAATTTCGTATCCATAGGAATCACCATGCATCAGCAGGCTCAATATTAACGTGTCGTTATAACCGCGCATCACATCGCTGCTGAGCATGAGAAACCTCCTTTTTAAATTACTCCATCTGATGAAGTAATTATACCACAGCTACTACGACAGGTAAAGTAATTTTCAAAAAAATTACAACTATAAAACAATTATTTATCTTTGGCACAAAACGGCGTTTTTTTCCAGCCTGTTCCGGCAGGAGACGGGAAGTAATACTGATCGTCTGCCTGCATGGTCAACGTCCATAGCTGCTGCGCTGGTGTTCCGGGGGGAAAAGTGTGTGCCTGTGTTGGCTTTACAATGACAGGAAGGGAGCAGCTTGTTTTCAACTGTTTCAAAATTTGCCTGCCCTGTTGGTTCATGGCGAGCACGGTGACAAAGCTGGGCGGCAGGCTGGAAAGCGCATCCGTAATGCCGAGATACGCGCATAGAGTCAAGCGGCGGATGCGGCTGAGCGGATACCGGCGGGAGCGTGCTAGATCCCATGCTTCTGACAGATCCGCAGCGTCGCGGCAGGCGGCAGCGAAGCGGTTTTCCAGCCCCTCTGAAACGTCGGGGAGCGTGCGGATATATTCCGGCGAGATGCGCCGCAGATACCGGAGCACTGTATCGTCAAGGTCCGCCCAGCTGTGGCGACGGGCAGTTTTCCCGGCATTCCGACACGCATCCGGCAGCAGGGAAATGGCTTCTGTGTCTCTTCCTGTATGGAACAGCGAACGGATATAGGACGCGGAAGGGATCTCATCTATCGGCGCGCCGTCATGTGCCGCGCCATAGCGCCGCACAGCAAGCGGCTGGATAGAAGGGGCGATCTTCCGCAGGGCACGGCAGTACTGCACGGCCAGCATATCATTCGGTGAGTCGAGCAAGGATGCACAATCAGGGCACAGCACAGCCGCGGCGCGGGAGGCCGCCTGTGCATAGCTGATGCCGTTGGTCAGCTCTTTGCGCAAATGGTCATCAAATGTAGCAGAATCCAGACAGGCGGCAAGCTGCATCAGGCTTTTCTCTGTACCGGTTTCGCAGCCGAAGGATAGATGTGTCACACAGCCCAGCGCAGCTGCCAGCTGTACACCGCCCCGTGCAAATCCCTCCGCAGATGACAGTGCCGCCGGGATCGGCAGCTCGATCACAAGGTCAGGTCCGTCAGCAGTTACTGCGCATTGTGCCCGCAGATATTTGTCCCACAGCGCAGGCTCTCCGCGCTGGACATAGTTTCCGCTCATGATGGAGACGATCAAGCATCCCGGCAAGCGCCGCCGGATTTCCCTGATTTGATACAGATGCCCGGCGTGAAACGGATTGTATTCAGAGATGATGGCACAAACTTGCATGAAGACCTCCATAAATTTTATGAAACGATTTCCATTCTTACCAGTCTGGCGAGGAGGGAACCACACCAATTGCAGATAAGTGTTTTGTATTCTTCCTTTCGCACGGTACCGCCGATACCCAGCAGGGAATAGACGACATTGGCTTCCCGTAATTTTTCATGCAGATCGGTAAACCCGTTTTTTTCGTAAAACTGCTTTCGCTTTACACGTTCTACATAGTTTTCTGCGGCGGGGTCCAGCTGTTCGATTGCAAGGAAGATACGCCGTCCCGCATATTTCTTTTTTAACTCGGACAGGGCCTGACTGCCGTAGCCTTTGCCACGGCATTGCTCTGAAATCGCAAAATAAAATACGTAGGATAGATCGTTGTCATGCAGGACGTAAAAGAAGCCTACCCAGGTATCGCCATCATAGATGCTCCACCAGTCAACGTTGCTGCGGTGCGCTTTGCGCGCGAGGAGCCAGAACGGCGCGCGCTCGTCCGCTGGAAATGCCCGACGATATAGGCTGCGGATTTTTTTCCGCTCCGCTTTATTTGCTACTTTTTCCAAATGAACGTTCAATCAATTCTCTCCAATCTAGGGCGTATCTGAAAAGTCGAAGATTTTGACTATTTCTACAAATACGGATAGCTTCTTCGTTACGCTCACTTGAAATCCGAAAGGATTCCTGTGTGCGCGTGCCTCGAATCCACCTCGTCTTTGCGAAATATTCGTCATTTTCTTGGTTTTCAGATAGCGCCTAATTTTTTGAAAGATTATATCATTTCTGTACTGCTTTTTCAAATTTTGACTGTCTTTTCTGTATGACCTTCAGTATGCGCGGTCGGTTGTACCGCTGCATGATGACAAATATCATGTCAAAGCCGGCAGCCAAAACAGAAGTAATCAGAAACACAGCAAAGGAACCGAACCAGACAGATGCAGCCAGAGGCACAAAGCTGAGAACAACAATGATCTCATGGACGATCTCGGACTGGCACATGGCCTGTGCGATGTCCTCCAGAGAATGCGCCTTTGTAGAAAATATTTCGGGCCGGTAGGTCGGCATTCTGCCCTTCCAGCTTTTCACGTGCAGCTTTTGGTATATTTTTTCTTCAAAAGACTTGGGCTGAAACCACCGTCTGTTATAGTCGGCGCGATTGTGCATCGCTTGGTTCAAAACCAGTCCGACGGCAAGCCGCATAACAAAGTGATAGGCTGTCGTTCCGCATGTGATCGCAAGAGAAAAGCAGACAGCATTTGCTGTTTTCAGATATATCGTTGCAAAAATGAGCGTGGCGATACAGGAGCAAATTGCGATCAAATTTACTAGCTTTGGCATAATATTCCTCCTTGTGCTGCTGCAATGCCGGAAAAGCGGCTTTCTCATACGTTGTCAGGCGCGTTATGGATGGCAGAAGCTGTGAAAACTTTGGTATGATTCTCCAAATTTCTAAGGAAAACGGTTGAGAAATTCTAACGAGTGGTGTAAAATAGTATTGACGATAAGTTTATTGTACTATGTTGGCGATATTCTTGCAATGTTATAAATAAAACAAAGGAGATTGAGAGTAATGAATGTACTGGTCATCAATGCGGGCAGCTCTTCACTCAAGTATCAGCTTTTCGATATGGATTCCAAAGAGGTCCTTGCGAAGGGTCTGTGTGAACGAATTGGCATCGACGGTCGTCTGACCCATACCAATCCGGAAAAGCCGGAGAAGTACAGCGAAAATGTACCGATGAAGGATCATGCTGATGCGATCCGCGCTGTTATCGATATTTTGATCGATAAAGAGTGGGGCGTTATTGAGTCCATGTCGGAGATCGATGCGGTAGGACATCGTGTCGTACATGGCGGCGAATATTTTGCTGATTCCGTTATGATTGACGATTCTGTTATCAAGGCGATTGAGGCATGCGTCCCGCTGGCACCGCTGCACAATACCCCGAATCTGATCGGTATCGATGCGTGCAAGGATGTAATGGGCGAGGATATTCCGCAGGTTGCAGTATTTGACACTGCGTTCCATCAGACAATGCAGCCGGTAGATTATATCTATTCGATTCCTTATGACTATTATCAGAAGTACAAGATCCGTCGTTACGGCTTCCACGGTACTTCCCATAAGTATGTTGCGCAGCAGGCTTCCGAGATGCTGGGCATCCCGCTGGAGCACCTGCGTGTTATCACCTGCCATCTGGGCAATGGCTCTTCTGTAACTGCGATCAAGGGCGGCAAGTCGGTTGATACTTCGATGGGCTTTACTCCGCTGGCTGGTCTGCCGATGGGTACCCGTTCCGGCGATATCGACCCGGCTATCATTTCTTTCCTGTGCGAGCATGAGAACAAGAGCGCAGAAGAAATGCTGGAGATCATGAATAAGGAATCCGGTGTATACGGCGTTTCCGGCGTATCCTCTGATTTCCGTGATTTGGATGCAGCGATCGACGACGGCAATGAGCGTGCAAAGCTAGCAAAGGATATCTTTATCAACTCCGTTAAGAAGCTCATCGGCTCGTACATTGCTGAGATGGGCGGCGTAGACGCTGTTGTATTCACCGCTGGCGTTGGTGAAAATGACCGCTCTGTCCGTTGGGACGTTTGCGAGCATATGGAATATCTTGGCATCAAGGTTGACCCGGAGAAGAACAAGTACCGCGGTCGCCAGATGGATATTTCTGTTGATTACGCACGTGTACGTGTACTGGTTATCCCGACCAATGAAGAGCTGGTTATCGCAGAGGATACCAAGCGTTTGGTTGAGGCAACAGAAGAGGCTTAAAAAAGAAATACAGCAAGGATTTTGGGGACGGGAAAATTTTTTCTGTCCCCTTGCTTTGCTTTCCGTAAAACAAAAACAGGCTGCTTCCGTGGGGAAACAACCTGTTTTCTGGCAATTTTCGGGGATTATGAATTGCCAGAGCTGCGCAGCTTGGTATAGAATGAGAGTGCCCACAGCCCGGCGAGCCCCACGAGGGTATAGATGACACGGCTGATAAAAGCGCCTTGCCCGCCGAACAGCGCACCGACGATGTCCAGCCCGAAAATACCGATGCTTCCCCAGTTGATGGCACCGATAATAACGAGCGTCAGAATGAGCTTGTCCATATATAAACCTCCTTTTCATGCTATGTTCAGTATGGCCGGTTTTTGAACGGTTATGCATACCGGGCTTGTGTTTCGCGTCCGCTGGCGGTATAATGCTAGTAAATAACCAAGCATACATTGAAGTGAGGATGGTTTTATGCAGATTGATTTGCATACACATACAGGGTATTCCTATGATGCGGAAGCGAAGCCGGTGGAAGCGCATGTGCAAGCTGCGGTCGAGCACGGTATTTCTGTGCTGGGTTTTTCCGAGCACACGGATTTTTTCTATCAGGAATCGCTGGCTGAATCGGATTTTGCACCGGGGCTGGTGGATTTTCCAATGTATCAGAGGGAGGTAGAGCCGTTTCGCAGTGGGCGTGTCCTTCCGGCGGATATTGCAGCACAGCAGAATGATATTGCGGCTTGCCGTGAAGCATATCAGGGAAAAATCATACTGCGCAACGGTATCGAGCTGGGACAGCCGCATACGGCGCCGGACTTGGCGGATGAGCTGCTGGAAAAATTTTCATTCGATTATGTGATCGGTTCCATCCACCACTTGTCAGATGATATGGATATGTATTTTGTGCATTATGAGCAAAAAAATCCAGATGAAGTGATGGAGGATTATTTTTCCGAAACGGATAAAATGCTCCAATATGGAAAATTCCATATTCTTGGGCATATCGATTATCCGCTGCGTGTGATGAAGCTGCCGTATAATAAGCCGTCGCTCAAGGGCTATATGAATTATGTAGATGAAATTTTAAAGCAGCTGATCGTGCGTGGCATTGCGCTGGAATGCAACACAAAGAGTTTATTTGGCTGGCAAAAGGCGTTGGGACCGGAGGATTGTGTCCTTTCGCGCTATCGTGAGCTGGGCGGCGAGTTAATTACGGTCGGTTCGGATTCCCATGCACCGGAGACGATTGCGCGCGGTATCCCACAGGCGCTGGAACGCCTCAAGCAGTTTGGATTTTCTTATATTACAGACTTTGAAGATGGGAAACCAATCCAGCATAAACTATAATTGGGGAGAGAACATATGAAACAGGCAGCTGTTAAAGCACATGCCAAGATCAATTTGACACTGGATGTCACAGGAAAGCGTCCGGATGGTTATCATGATGTTTGCATGGTGATGCAGTCCATTGGCGTGCATGACGTTGTGACGGTATCTGTCGGTACGGGAAGCGGTGAAATTTCCCTGCATACAGTCGGAAGCGACCTGCCGTCGGACAACCGCAATTTGGCATACCGTGCGGCAGAATTATTTTTGAAGGAAACCGGAATTACCTGTGACGGAATATCCATTACCATAGAGAAACATATCCCGGTCGCCGCCGGGCTGGCGGGTGGCAGTACCAATGCCGCAGCAGTGCTCGTACTGCTCGATCAGCTATATGATACCCAGCTGAGTATGGAAAAACGCATGGAAATGGGATGTAAGCTGGGCGCAGATGTTCCGTTTTGTATTGCGGGCGGCACGATGCTGGCAGAAGGGATCGGCGAAAAGCTGACCAAGCTGCCGGATGCACCGCAGATGCATGTCGTGCTGTGCAAGCCGCCGTTTGCCGTGTCCACACCGGCGATTTATCGGGCGATTGATTCTGCGGAGATCGCAGTGCGTCCAGACACCGTAGCCATGCTGCGGGCAATCGAAGCAGGTAGTGCGGCAGAGGTTTCCCAATACTTGTGTAATGTGATGCAGCCGATAACGGCAGAACTACATCCGGAGGTTACTCAAATCTGCGACACAATGAAAGCAAACGGTGCACTTAACGCCATCATGAGCGGCTCCGGTCCGTCGGTATTTGGCCTGTTTGATGACAGGGACAAAGCGGAGCGGGCGTGTGCAGTATTAGCGAAACAATATGAAGAAACATTTTTGACGGATTTTTCCTGTGCAGGGCAGATTAACCTGTAAAAAATGCGGCTATACTTCTACTATCAAATGATATGGAAAGGAAGCCGTACTTATGAAAAACCGACAGATCCGCCGCCTTCGTCTGGAATGGACGATCGCATTGACATTATTTTTTGCACTGTGCTATGGGGCATTCTGCGATTCCTCACAGCAGGCACTGGCGGATGACGTTCTGCGGCTGCGGGTCATTGCCAATTCGGATTCAGAGACAGATCAGGCGGTCAAGCTGCATGTGCGTGACCGTGTGTTGGCGCTGGTTCAGCCATTGGAGCAGCAGGCGGACAGCCGGACACAGGCGCAGGCGCTTGTGCGGGCACATATGCAGGAAATTACAAACGCTGCACAGCGCGAGGTATATGCCAGCGGCAGCAGGGATACCGTGACGGCATGCTTGGCAGAGAGCTGGTATCCGACGCGGGAATATGATACGTTTGCCCTGCCCGCGGGGAAATATCAGGGATTGCAAATCCACATTGGAGATGCACAGGGGCATAACTGGTGGTGCGTACTGTATCCATCCCTTTGTCTGGATGCCGCGGACGGAGAGGAGCAACTGCCGGAGGAGGAGCGTGCGCTCATCCATCAGGACGGCACGGCGTATGAGATCCGCTTCCGCACAGCGGAGCTACTGGGCAGCCTGCGGGGAATGGCAGAATAACAACAGAGAGGAATTTGCTTATGTCAAAACAGCAGTCGGGAAAAACACAGCAGGGGATACGGAAATTTTTGCCACAGATCATTTTGCTGCTGTTTGTGCTCCAGCCGGTCATGGATGTTGTATCTTACTGGCTGACGGTGCTTGAAATTGGAACGACGATAACCCTGCTGGTGCGTACAGCAGTGCTGGTGTTTACCGTGTTGCTTGGGTTTGCCCTGAGCCACAGGAAACGTGCCTATATCTTGTTAGCCAGCGTATTGTTCCTGCTTGCGGCGGGACATGCATATGTCTGCCTGCTGACCGGCTATGCCGATCCGTTTGAGGATCTTTCCAACTATATCCGCGTGATCCAGCTCCCGCTTTTTACATTCTGCTTTATCACCTTTTTGCGGGAATCCGGAGAGGATGGCTACCGGATGGTAGAGCGTGGCTTTGTCATCAATTTTGCAATTATTGTTGCAGTGGAGGTGCTGAGCACCATCACCGGTACAGACCCGCATACATATGCCAATAAATCGATTGGCGTGATGGGATGGTTTTACTGGCCGAATACACAGAGCGCAATTATAACAGCGATAATCCCGATTTCTATGGCGATTGCAGCACGAAAAAAGAATATATGGTGGTTGGTAGGTGCAACCGCGGTTTCGTTCGCGGTACTGTATCTATTTGCCACACGCCTGACATATCTGGCGATTTTTGTATGTGCGGCTGGGGTTATTATCGTCCTGTTCATGAGCCGAGGGGCAGACAAAAAGAAGATCGCTGTACTTTTGGCGGGGGCAGTCCTCTGTGGTGTGGCATATCCGATATCGCCGACACATAAAAACCAACTGGCACAACAGGAGGTTGCGTTGGAAGCGCAGCAGGAAGCAGATGAAATGATTGCAGCTGCCGAAAAACGGTATCATACAACGGCGGAGGAATCCCCGGAGCTCTGTCTTTTGCCGGTTTATGAGGAGCATCTGGACGGTATGCTGGAGCGTTTCGGCACGCAACGTGTGATGGAAGCGTATGATTATACCAGTGATGTTACGCAGCTCAAGGACTGGCGCAGGATGAAGATACTTTTCTGCCAGTTTCTGATGAACGATACCGGCACACCGGCACATATTTTCGGCTTAGAAGTGAGCGATATGATGCAGGATGGCCGCAGCTATGATGTGGAAAATGACTTCCACGGCATATACTATCTGTACGGCATTGTCGGGCTTGCGCTGTTGGCAGCATTCCTGCTGTATTTTGTTCTGATTATTATTCGTGCACTGTTGAAGGATTTCTCAAGGTATATGACAATAGAAGCAGGCGGATTTGGGATATCCTTCTGTCTGATGCTGGTGCATATTTATTTTACAGCCAGTATTTTACGGCGGAATAACGCGTCATTTTATTTATCCGTTGTGCTGGCAGTCATCTACTATTTCGTAAAAATCCGGCAGGAGACGGGCAACAGCCCGCGTGCTTGACATTTTTCGTGCACAAATGTATAATTGTATGCATCATACGATGAGAAAGGGGAAACCTTTCTCTGTTTGTAAACAAACGATAGAGGAGTCAATCAATGGCCTTTCAATTACTCGATCGCTGGCAGACGTTTCTGAAAAAGCATCTGGCAGCATGTATTTTTATCCTGTTTGCTCTGCAGCCGGTGATGGATATGATATCTTTCTGGCTGGACAAGATGGAGCTGAGCACAATGCCAACGCTGTTGCTGCGTATGCTGGTGCTCGCTGCGACTGCACTGGCTGGTTATATCCTCTCGAATAACCGGAGATATTATTGGTATCTGGCAGTGGTATGCGGAGGTTTCTTTATCCTCCACGCGATTGCAGGTTTGGTTGCGGGGTATGTCAGACCGTTTACAGATTTGACGAACTATATCCGTGTCGTACAGATCCCGCTGCTTACGCTGTGCTTTATTTCGTTCCTGCGGGCGGATAAGCGTACCTTCCGCTGGCTGAATCTGGCATTTTATTTTTCTTTTGCGATCATTACCGCTTCGGTCGTGCTCAGCGTGGTCACCCATACCAACCCGTATACATATGCAGATACCCAGATGGGCATTCTCGGCTGGTTTTCCACCACCAATTCGCAGGCATCTATTGTCAGCATGATGACGCCGATCCTGCTGTGCATGGCTTACCGGGCAAAGCGTCCGTGGATACTTGCCATTGTAGCAGTCCTAGCCTGCGGACAGCTGTATTTCCTCGGTACGCGCCTTGCGTTTATGGCAATCTTTGCATCGACCTTTGGCATGATCTTTGTAACTGCTGTTTGCGGAAAGGCAAATAAAGTCAAGTATGTAATTTTGGTTGCAACGGCGCTGGTTTGTCTGCTATTTGTAAAGCAGTCTCCGATGTATGAGCATTCGATGACCTATGCACAGACGATGGAAGAGAAGCAGGGCATTATCAATACGATGTCTGCACAGAGAGGCGTCTCGGTCACAGATGAACAGGCAGAGGAAGAGCTGGAAGAAGAAAACGGCGATATCAAGCTGATGCGACAGATTAATCAGATCTACGTTTACTACCGTGCCGATCTGGTGCAGCGCTTTGGTCTGGAAAAGGTGGTCCGCGAGTGCAACTTTACGACCAACATTTTGGAGTTTACCGGTGCGCGTAAGAGCAAGATCATGTTCTGCTCCATGTTGATGGATGAGCTGCCGTTTACCTCGCGGCTGTTTGGCATCGAGCGTGACCGAATGTCATATAAGGGCGAGAGCTATGACGTTGAAAACGATTTTCATGGCATTTATTTCCTGTATGGTATAGTCGGCTTCATTCTGTTCCTTGCATTTATTGCATACTTCCTTGTCCTGATCGTATGGGCGCTGATAAAGGATATACGGAAGTACTTTACGGTAGATGCAGGCGCGTACGGCATATCCTTGCTGTTGGCGCTGCTCAATGCGTACAACACTGCAGGTATCCTGCGCCGCCCGAATGCATCGTTCTATCTGTCTGTTATCCTCGCAGTGGTATATTATCTGGTTCGGATCAAAAAATATTCAAAGGCAGAACGGATGCCGTTGCCGCGCATTTCTCTGCCACAGCGCAGAAAGAAGAAAACCACATAAGCAATTCCCAATCCCGCTTGGAAGCAAAATCCGGGCGGGATTTTTTACAGATTGACAGCATATGCTTTGCATCGGAGGCGAGGAACGTATGGCGAGAAAAAAGAAAAAACAAAAGCGGAAGCTGGGTACGTTCCTGGGATGGCTGTTTTGCGCTGTCATTGCGGTGGCGGTGGCAGCCTGCATCCTGTTTGCCGTATTCGGCTCACAGCTGGACAGCAATACGGAACATGATACCCCGGATTCTATTGCAGGGCTGACGGTACATACCGATTTTATCCCGCAGGATGCAATCGCCCGTCCGGGTACAAGACGCTCTGTACACTATGTTGTCATTCATGAGACTGACAATAATGGCAGTCATGCAACGGCAAAGGCACATAATGAATATCTGCACGATAACTGTTGGAAAGAACAGAAAAGCTGGCATTATACCGTAGACGATACGGAAATCTGGCATCATCTGCCGGACAATGAGGTGGGATATCATGCGGGCGATAACAGCCGGAGAGAGGGCGGCAACCGCAATGGCATCGGTATTGAGCTTTGCGTCAATGAAGGCGGCGATTTTGAAAGGACCATGCGCAATGCAGCACAGCTGACCGCGTATCTGCTGCTAAAATATGACTTGTCCATGGATGCTGTGAAACAGCATCAGGATTTTTCCGGAAAGATTTGTCCGCATACGATTATTACACAAAACCGCTGGGAGGATTTTCTCAATATGGTACAGGGCGCATATGATGCACAATCTATCCAGCAGGCGCAGGAAGCGCAGACGGATGAATAAAAGCTGCACATGTGGGCATACTGGAAACGAACCAATCAAAGGAGGTTGTTTCTAATGGATAAGAACTATGCAAACAAGAGCATTCACTGTACGGTAGAGCAGTGTGCAAACCACTGCTGCAATTCTGATTACTGTTCCCTGGACAGCATTCAGGTCGGCACACATGAGATGAATCCGACGGAAAAGAAGTGTACAGACTGTCAGTCGTTCCAGCTGTCTTAACACAGTGAATGCGCCGGGTATCTGTATGTGTTGACTGCATACAGTTACCCGGTACATAACCTTGCGATGATCATATAAAATCGGCCGACCCGGAGGCAGTTTTACCTGCTTGCCGGGTTATTTTGCGTTTGAACACAAGAGAATGCGCGGGAAACCTTGCAATTCTAGGCATTTTGTATTACATTATAAAAGGAAACAACCAGACGGCGGATCGACATGCCGTCTTTGAGGAGGAAATACATTGGGCAAGATTATTTTAACTGGTGACCGTCCGACCGGTAAGCTGCATCTGGGACATTATGTCGGTTCGCTGAAGCGCCGTGTCGAGCTGCAGAATTCCGGCGAATATGACAAGATTTTCATTATGATAGCTGATGCGCAGGCGTTGACAGACAATGCGGATAACCCGGAAAAGGTTCGCCAGAATATCATTGAGGTTGCATTGGATTACATGTCCTGCGGACTTGATCCGGCAAAGTCGACACTGTTTATCCAGTCTCAGGTTCCGCAGCTGTATGAGCTGACGGCATATTATATGAACCTTGTTACCGTATCGCGTTTGCAGCGCAATCCAACTGTAAAATCTGAGATCCAGATGCGCAATTTTGAAGCGAGCATCCCGGTTGGATTTTTTACCTATCCGATCAGTCAGGCTTCTGATATCACTGCATTTCAGGCGACCACTGTTCCGGTAGGTGAGGACCAGATGCCAATGCTGGAGCAGACCCGTGAGATTGTGCACAAGTTTAACAGCGTTTATGGCGAGACATTGACCATGCCGAATATTCTGTTGCCGGACAATCAGGCATGCATGCGCCTGCCGGGTACAGATGGCAAGGCAAAGATGAGCAAATCGCTGGGCAACTGCATCTATCTGTCGGATGAGCCGGAGGAAGTGCGCAAAAAGATCATGAGCATGTATACCGACCCGAATCACATCCGCGTACAGGACCCTGGTTCCATTGAAGGCAATACGGTGTTCCAGTATCTGGATGCATTCTCCAGACCGGAGCATTTTGAACGGTATCTGCCGGATTATGCAAATCTTGACGAGCTGAAGGCACACTACCAGCGCGGCGGCCTGGGCGACGTCAAGGTCAAGAAGTTCCTGAACAATGTCCTGCAGGAGGAGCTGGAGCCGATCCGTGCGCGCCGGAAGGAGCTGCAGAAGGATATCCCGGCGATCTATGACATCCTGAATAAGGGCTGCGAGACAGCGCGTGAGGCGGCTGCAAAGACCCTGCATGATGTCCGTGCAGCAATGAAGATCAATTACTTTGAGGACGCCGCATTGATCGCAGAGCAGGCGGAAAAATACGGCAAGGAATAAACATATCTTTTCATAAAAAGCAAAATCCACTCTCTTTCGAGGGTGGATTTTTTGTGTAATGATAGTATCATACCGTGACAATCACATCGCTTTGAGCTTTTCCGTAATTTCCGTTGCTTTCGCATAAATTTCCTGTGCGTCTGTACCCACGTTAAACTTGCCGTTTTCGTATAGGATGTTTCCGGCGACCATCGTCAGAATAACATTCTGCTTGCTACCGCTGTATACAATATTCTTGGAGATATTGTTGATCGGCTGCATGTTCGGCTGGTTGAGGTCGAGGACAATCAGGTCGGCCTGACTGCCAGGCGTCAATGTCTCGCAGTCTGTGAGATTCATCGCCTTGGAGCCGCCGACGGTCGCCATACGCAGGACAGCGTTGGCGTCTACTGCGGAAGCATCGTTTTCACGCACCTTGGCAAGGGCGGTCGTCAGGAACATTTCGCGGAACATGTCCAGACAGTTGTTGCTCGCCGGACCGTCTGTACCGATAGCGAGGTTTACACCGGCGTTCAGCATATCCTGAATCGGTGCAATGCCGCTTGCCAGCTTGAGGTTGGAGGCTGGATTTGTGACGACCGACATGCCGCGCTTTTGGAAGATCGCAATGTCTTCAGGCGTCATGTAGACGCAGTGGTATCCGCCGCCGCCGTAGTCGAACAGGTGCAGGGAATCCAGATATTGCGTCGGGGTCATGCCGTTTCGTTCGATGCACGCCTGTACCTCGGATGCGGTTTCGGAATTGTGCGTGTAAACCGGCGCGCGGTACATAGCTGCGAGGGCTGCAAGGTCGTCGAGAATGCCGCGGGAGGTGGTATATTCCGCATGGAAGCCAAGTTCAAACGAGATCAGCGGATGATATCCATTGTATTTTTGATACCATTCCCCGACGAGCGCCGCCGACTGACTGAAATCATTGACAGCGCCGGTCAGTACGGTGCGGAAGCCGCAGTCGATGGAAGCCTGTACGATGGAATCCGGTGTGAGATACATGTCAAAATTTGCAGTGATACCGCTGGTCAGGTATTCCAAAATCGCCAGCTTGGACAGGTGATAGATGTCCTCTTCGTTCAGCTTTGCTTCCATCGGGAAGATTTGTGTATTCAGCCAGTCCTGCAGCGGCAGGTCGTCTGCATACGAGCGCAGGAACGTCATGGCGGAATGGGTATGCGCATTCTTAAATCCCGGCAGGACGAGGTTGCCATTAATGTTGCGCTGCACATCCCAGTGGATGTCGGACGGTTTTGTCGTAGTGACATACCTTGGTTCCCCCACACAGGTGATGATGCCGTTTTCGATCCAGACTTCGCCCCAGATCGGTTCAAGGCCGTTGTCCATTGTCAAAATGCGGGCGTTATACAATCTTGTATTCAAGGCTCAGTTTCCTCCTTTTTCCGGTGTTTCAAAGGGAATCCCGGCATTTTTTCGGTCAAACACAGCACGCAGGCTTTCGGTATACGGCGCGCGGCAGATGCCATACTCTGTGATAATGCCGGAAATCAGCGTGTGGTCGGTGACGTCGAATGCTGGATTATAGCAGTTGACCTCCGGCAGTGCCATCGGTTCTGCATAAAATTTTTCCCGGATCTCGTTGGGGTCACGCAGCTCGATCGGGATATCGTCGCCGGTTGCGCACGATATGTCGATTGTGGACGTCGGGCCGAGGACATAAAACGGGATGCCATAATGCTTGGCGAGGATGGCGACGCCGGAAGTGCCGATCTTGTTGGCGGCGTCTCCGTTTGCCGCAACGCGGTCACACCCGACGAAGCACGCCTGCACCCAGCCGTTTTTCATCACGATGCTTGCCATGTTGTCGCAGATGAGCGTGACGTCAATGCCGCCGCGGCTGAGTTCATAGGAGGTCAGCCGTGCGCCCTGCAGCAGCGGGCGGGTCTCATCCGAAAATACATGGAAATTCATACCGCGCTCTTTGCCGAGAAACAGCGGGCCAAGTGCGGTGCCATAGCGCGAGGTGGCAAGCGGCCCGGCGTTGCAGTGGGTGAGAATGCCGTCACCGTCGGAGATCAGGGACAGGCCATATTCCGCAATGGAACGGCACATGGCGATATCTTCCTTGTGGATGGCAATGCATTCGCTGTGCAGCGCTGTCAGACGGTCGGTATCGGCTGCATGGGCTTTTGCGGTATCCAGCATGCGGTCGAGTGCCCAGCGCAGATTGACCGCGGTGGGACGGGAGGAGGCGAGATAATTCGCCTGCTCGTTCAGCTTGGACATAAATTCCTCTGCGGACGCTGTATCTGGAATGCGCTGTGCAAGCACATACAGGTCGTATGCGGCACAGATGCCAATACACGGCGCACCGCGCACCTGTAAAGATTGGATCGCATCGAACATCTGCTTTGCCGTGCGCAGGGTCAAATATTCCGTGCGGTTGGGCAACTGGGTCTGGTCGAGGATAATGACAGCAGTGCCGTCGTCGCTCAGATGTACGTGGTCAGATAAATATTCACTCATAATATGGTTTGCTTCCTTCTTCATCAATGATTGCCGGAATTGTACAGCCTGTGCTCATAGCAAGGCGGACGATATTGGCGGCGTCCTCCACATAAATGCTGTTGATATATGCCTGCTCCAATGTCGAACCGGTCGTGACGACACCGTGGTTGGCCAGCAGGCAGGCGGGCTTGCGGGACAGGATTGGCAGGCAATTCGTACCGACCGCCGCGCTGCCCTGGGCGGCATAATCCGCCACTTCGATACTGCCCTTTAAAAACAGCAGCATTTCTACAAGAACGCATGGAATTTCCTTGCGCAGGACAGCATAAGCTGTGGCGCTTGGGGAATGGGTATGAACAATGGCACGGGTTTCCGGCAGATGGCGGTAAATTTCCGCGTGCATTTTCCATTCGGACGAAGGCTTGCGTGCGCCGTCAATGACTGTACCGTCGAGCGCCATGACAACGACGTCCTCCGGCGTCATAACGGTGTAATCGAGACCGCTCGGCGTGATCGCCATACAGCCGCTGTCAGGCTCGAACCGGCTCAGGTTGCCGCTGGTGCCTGCCATCAGCCCACTGTCGTATGCGCGGCGGGCAACGGCGACGATCTCTTCCCGCAGCGGCAGAAAATCCGATAAGGATGGCTTCATTGAAATTCCTCCCATCTTTTTTGCTACTATTTGTATTATACTGATTTTTTACGCCTGCTTCAATATATAGGGGAAGGAAATGCTTGCAATTTATGATTCATACCGTATAATGAAAAGAGAGAAGTTTGATGGGCGTATCTGAAAAGGTGAATATTTGTCATTTTGTTTGTTTTCAGATAGCGCCTGAAAATCCATAAGATAGATATATTGGAGGAATTCACATGATTCAGGATATTGGTCAGCATGTGCTGGATACTGCCTTTGCAAAGCCGCAGCCGAAAGAGACAGACTTTGTACTGATTTTTGAAAAGACTGACGTTTTTGTGCTGCCGGAAAATGGTACACTGCCGACCTATCGCGCATGGTGTGCATACGGCGGTACAGATGCAGAATTGGTGCATGTATTTGAAGTGGACGGTATCCAATTCTTTACGGTGCTTGACCCGTCGGAGGAGATTAAGGGACAGCTCAAGCGGGAAAATTCCCGCTATCTGCGTACCGTTGCACCGAAATGGCTCAGACTTGGCGCAGTTACCGGCTTACACCTGTTCCAGTGGTATCAAACCCATCGGTTCTGCGGTGTATGTGGTTCACGGATGCAGCCGGACAGCAAGGAGCTGGCGATGCGCTGCACCTGTGACAGCTGCCGTTCGGTTACATATCCGTCTATCTGCCCGGCGATCATCGTCGGTATCCGCAATGGCGATAAAATCCTGTTGACGAAGTCCTCTGTATATAAAAATCCGGTTTACGCATTGGTTTCGGGCTATGTGGGCGTCGGTGAGACGATGGAGGAAACCGTTCGACGGGAAGCGAAGGAGGAGACCGGTCTGGATATCAAGAACATCCAGTATTACGGCAACCAGCCGTGGGGCTTCTCCGGCGCACAGATGGTCGGCTTCTGGGCTGAATTGGATGGCAGCGATCAGGTAAAGCTGCAGGAAGACGAGCTGAAGGAAGCAAAATGGTACACACCGGAGGAAATTCCGCCGGCATATGAAGACGCACCGCTTGATCTGACGCACTATATGATCGAGATGTTCCGCGCACACAAGGCGCCGGGACAAAAATAATATTGACACAAATAGAGCAGAATGGGAGGGAGAGTTATGACTGGCAGGCTGGTTTCGTCACCGCGGGGAGCCACATATTACTGGGTGGAGCACAATGAAAAACCCGATGCCCCTTATATTGTTTTTACACATGGCATTGCAGCTAATCATCATTTGTTCGATAAGCAGCTGCCGTATTTTAAATGGGATTATAATATCATTGTCTGGGATATCCCGTTGCATGGACGATCCCGTCCATATCAGGAATTTTCGTATGCACATGCAGCGGAGGATTTGTTTGCCATTTTGCAGCGTGAGAAAATAGAGCGGGTGGTTCTGGTCGGACATGGTATCGGCGGATATGTCTGTCAGGAATTTGCTGCGCAGCACATGGATATGGTTTCTGCATTTATTGGTATCGGCGCAATGCCGTTTGGGGAAAGCTATTATACCGCTGCGGATCTGAAGCAGCTGCGCAAGGTGCCGATGTCTATGAAACGTATGCCGGAACGTATGCTGCAGACCAGCATTGCGAAAAACCGTGCGCAGACCAAATATGGCTATCACAATGCATTGGGTATGATCGAGCAGATGTCCAAACGGGAGATACTTAATGTAACCAGTGCGGCATATGCAGACCGCTTTACTCGTGTAGAGCCAGTAAATTTTACGTGTCCGGTGCTTTTGGTCATTGGTGCATCAGACTACACGGGAAAAATTGCGGAATACTGCCGCAAGTGGTCGGAAGGGACCGGTTATCCGATGCATGTTATCAATGATGCTGCGCATAATGCCAATGCGGATAATTATGATGATTTTAACGATGCGGTCAATAAATTTTTGCATCGAAAGTTAAAGCAATAGGTACAGTAGGAAGGAGTATTGATATGAGCACAGACTGGAAGGGAATGATCCCGGAATTTGTGGAAAAGTCAAAAGCATTTTATGCAGGAGAAATGAGCAAGGGAGACTATAAGGGCTTTTCCGGTTTATATGGCAGCTATGCGCAGCGCGGCGGCAAGGCAGGTATGCTCCGCTTGCGTATGACGGCAGGACGTGTGACAAAGGAAAAACTGGCTTTTGTTGCGGAAGCGATACGCAAATATCAGGTCAATATGGCACATTTTACGACTTGTGAGACCATTCAGCTGCACAATTTACAGCCGGATGCGATCGCTGGTATCATGGAAGAAGCGCTGGATGTAGGTATCGTCACAATTGGCGGCGGTGGAGATTATCCGCGCAATGTTATGTGTTCCCCGCTTTCCGGCGTGGAAAAAGGGGAGTATTTTGATGTCATGCCGTGGGCAGAAGCAGCAGGCGAATACCTGATGACATTTGTCACGCAGAAGAAAATGCCGCGAAAGCTTAAGGTAGGCTTCTCCAATTCTCCTGCCAATATCCCACATGCAACCTACCGTGATTTGGGATTCGTCGCAAGGCAGGACGGTAAATTTGATGTATATAGTGCAGGCGGCTTGGGAAATAATCCGCGCTTCGGTGTAAAGGTCGCAGAGGCTATTGTGCCGGAGGATATCCTGTATTATATCAAGGCAATGTGGCTGACCTTCTGCGCATACGGCAACTATGAAAACCGTGGCAAGGCACGTACCCGCTATATGCAGGAAGCGCTCGGCGGGCCGGAAAAATATGTGGAGGCCTATTTGGAAAAGCTACAGGAGGTATACGACTCCGTCGAGGACTTAAAGATTTCTGCCGCGATTCCGGAAGTAACAAAGCAGGGCAGCGGCGCCATTTCCGGTGCACGCATTTTGGAGCAGAAGCAGGACGGCCTGTATACAGTCGTTTGGCACCCGGTTGGTGGACAGCCGAAGCCGGAAAGCCTGTGTGCACTCAGCGATGCGGTGCAGAACATGGAGGCCGTCGAAATGCGTCTTTCACCGGATGAAACGGCCTATATCATCAACCTGACCGCGGCGGAAGCAGAGAAGGTGCTTGCAGCAACACAGGATACCGCACAGACGCTGTTTGAGACTTCGGTAAGCTGTATTGGCGCATCGATCTGTCAGGTTGGCGCACGCGATTCACAGAGCTTGCTGCAGGCATGTGTGCAGGCTGTACGTGAAGCCGGCATTCCGGACGGCGCACTGCCGCAGATCCATATTTCCGGTTGTCCGTCTTCGTGCGGTACGCACCAGACCGGTGCTATTGGCTTCCGCGGCGCAGCAAAAATGATCGATAAAAAGCCGCAGTCTGCATTCCTGCTGTATATCAACGGTAATGAGCGGCAGGGACAGGAAGCGATGGGCAAGGAAGTCGGAACCATTCTGGAGTCACAGATCCCAGAATTTCTGGTGAAGCTGGGCAAGGCTGTGGCAGAGAGCGGAACAGACTTTGCCGCATGGAAGGAAGAAAACCCGGAGGGCATTGAAGCGATTGCCGCTGCGTATGTTGGATAAAAATTGAATCGGATATAAAACGAACCGAAGCCCGGCAACATGCCGGGCTTCGGTTCAAATTTTTAATGATAGGAGTAAAATGAAAAAGAGAGATAAAAAGAAAGGAAAAAATGATATCTAAATTCACATCCGGCAGCTTCGCCGGAAGGAGCGGATTTGTTGTCTGCCGCATTTGAATCATGGATTCTGGTCGGGCAGCTGACCGGGAGATGCGTTTCATTTGTTTGTTTCTTAACTCTGATAATAGAATACACCATATTTGCCTGATTTTGGTGACGAATTTGGGAACTATTTTTAACAAAATTTCAAAGAAAATGTGAATGAATTGAAAACAGCATAGAAAAAGACCTCAAATTCTCGCGGGACTTGAGGTCTGTATTATTTTCAGGATTCGGAGGCTGCCGCTTTTTCCGGTTCAAATTGAATGCTCACGCCGTTGACCTCCACGCTGTCCTCAGCGCGGATCAAAATATATTTGATGCCATCAATGACACGCGTTTGCAGCAGATCGCGCGCTTCCGGCTTGACATGGATCGTTACCTCCGGCAGCTTGACATCAAAGCGCTTGTCGTCGATGATATTTCTGGGATTCACCGGCGCATCTTCGCCAAATTCTTCATCGAACTGTTTGCAAAAGGCTTCGCGGTGTTCTGCCGACACGCCGCAGTCACCCAGAACATCCTCTACCGCTTCCTTATGGATCATCAGCGGTTCGGGAACCTTGCTTTCCTTATGCATGTCGATCATATTGGTGAGCTGCTCATGTACTGCCTGAACCACTTCCATACTGCACTCCTCTTCCAGGGAATTGGCAAGGACTGCTTCAAAGCTGCGCTTCTGCTCTTCGGCAGGCTTGGAAACCTCTGTGTGGAAGATGGTTTCGATAAATGGCAGCGGGGTATCATCGGTATTTTTGCTGTAGCACAGCGCATTGTACAGGTTTGTACTGCGGTCATCAAAGGCCGGGAACAGGAAGCCCAGCTGCGGGGGAGAGACCAGCCAGTCGCCGGCAAAGGTGTGGAATGCCTGTTCATTGTAATCATAGCCCAGCCCCGGCTTGGTCTTTTTCACCGGACAGATGCTGCAAATGATGTGGGAATACATTTCCTCCGCGCTGTCGTCCAGCTCCACATCATCCTTTGCGCGGTAGGGGACGTCATATGTATTGTGCGCCAGCAGGATCAGATAATTCTGTTCGAGGGCGACGCAGGAGATCACCTTGTCATAAAACGCCTGCAGCGCCTCTGCATCCTCCAATTTGCTGTCCCGCAACTTCATTAGCAGGGCGTGCTCTTCGCCCTCCAGCACCTGCTGGTTGCTGAATGCAATGTCGATCAGGTTTTTGCCCAATGTGCCGGACAGGGATTTCTTGAGCAGTCCGAGGTATGCTTCTGTCTCCTCTAATGTAGTCAGCCCAAGGGACTGTGAGAAGGTGGAAACGACAGAGCGGTTCTCGTTGACATAGCAGCCATAGACTCTTGTGATATTATTCCGGTCAGGACGGAGCTGGCGGCGCAGTTCCGCAATTTCTTTTTCATTCATAGATAAGACTCCTTCGTATCGACGAACGGTTTCATTGAAAAAGACCGATGGGAAAATCGGTCTTTTGGATATTTACTTGGTTTCCTCATCCAGCGATGCGGCAGAAACTGCCATATTGGCGATGTCTAATGTACGATATAGTGCATCTGCGGAACTGTCACGCAGGTCTTTGATCTCTACAATGACCGGCTGGGTCGTGTCAGTCAGCTTAAAATAGCCCGCACAGGTAATGCTTTTCCCGGGATTGACCAAGGTCAGGAGGGCCGAATATTCCGCATCTGGTTCCGCAGGGGATGCGTAAGAAAGGGATTCCGCATCTGCATCTGTCTGGGGGTCTGTTCCTTGGTATGCATTTGGAATAACGGTCGTGCTGAAGGACGCAGGCTTTTGCGAATTGTTATGAAATTCATATTCAACGCGGACTGTAGGTTCTCCCTCACTGTCTGTGTGAAGACTGTAGCCAAGCACGGTGATCGTGCAGTCACGATACACGCGGACATTCGGATCGTCCTGCGCATTGGACGAGCCGGAGCCAATAGCTGCATCAATAGCGGAGCCGGTTGATGGTGTTGGTTCTGCAGGTTTGGGTATAACAGCGGAACCGTTGCCGGAGCCCGGCTCGGCAGAGCCTGCTGGTACAGTCGATGTATTTCCACAGCCTGTTAATAGGACACTGAGGAAGCAGATTGCGAGCAGTGCGCACAGCTTTTTCATAAGTAGAACCTCCATATAGGTCGTGCATTGAACAATATCATAACATTTTGTTAGCATACTTACAAGTGGAAAATTACAACAACGTCAAAAAAATCTAAAAATAACAGATTTACCAAAGTAATATGCGAAAAATGTATAAATAAATCTTGCAACCCTATAAATCCTAGCGTATAATAGGGAAAGGAGGAGATTCATATGAGAGTTTCAACAAAAGGCCGATATGCACTCCGGCTGATGCTTGATCTGGCGATACATGATACAGGCGAAAATATTGCATTGAAAACCATTGCAAAGCGGCAGGGCATCAGTGGAAAGTATTTAGAGCAGATCATCGGCATTCTTGCAAAGGCAGGCTTCGTAAAAAGCGTACGTGGCTCGTCCGGCGGTTATCGTTTGGCAAAGAAGCCGGAGGAATATACTGTTGGCGACATCCTGCGGTTGACGGAAGGCTCACTGGCGCCGGTTGCCTGCGTGGAGGATGGCATTGAAAATTGTTCCAAAGCAGAATCATGCGTTACCTTAACTGTGTGGCAGCAGTTGAACGATGCCATTAACGGTGTTGTTGACCACATTACACTGGCAGATTTGGTAGAGCGCAGTGAAGCGATGGGAGATTTCTATTCTATTTAAGGTGGATAGATAAAAACAGCCGGAACAAAAGCCCGGCTGTCATTTTCCAGTTTTACAGATTGGGCTTATGCATTGCCTGACGCTTCGTATGCCTTTTCACCGAAATCATCGACTGTCAGCTCAGGATTTTTTACGCTGACACGGGAAAACGGCGCAATCGAAGAGGTGATAAATGCGTTGCCGCCGATGGTCGAGCCGCGCCCGATCACGGTGTTGCCGCCCAGAATAGAAGCATTGGAATAAATCGTAACGTCGTCCTCGATCGTAGGATGGCGTTTTTTTCCTGCCAGTTTCAGACCGGCACGCGTTGACAGTGCGCCCAGCGTGACGCCCTGGTAGATTTTTACATTATTACCAATGTTGGTAGTTTCGCCGATAACGACGCCTGTACCGTGGTCGATGAAGAAATATTCCCCGATCGTGGCGCCGGAGTTGATGTCAATGCCAGTTCGGCTGTGGGCGTGCTCCGACATGATACGCGGGATATATGGGATGTTACGGATATACAGCTCATGCGCAATGCGATAGATAAAAATAGCGCGTAGACCGGGGTAAGAGAAGATGATCTGCTCCTTGCTGCCGGCGGCAGGGTCGCCGTTGAGCGCAGCTTCGACGTCAATCAGCAGCAATTTCTGAATATGCGGGATTTCCAGCAGCAGCTGGGTTGCAGCTTCCTCTGCCCGTGCGTTAACAGATTCTGTCAAGCCGCCCTCGTGATACGCCAACGCGAGCCGAATCTGCGGGTATAGCTTTTCGTGAATCTGCGTCAGCATATGCCCGGCGAAATACGGCGCGGACGCACGGGTCGGATTCTGCGAACCGAAATAACCGGGGAACAGCAGCAGACGAAAATCGTCTAAAATGTCGATGATAGCGGCACGGTTGGGGCGTTCCAAACCGGCGCGGTTAAAAAATAATTCACTGGATTGATAACCGTTTTCCAGTTCGCGGACGATTTGATCCAGATGGTCGTTAAAATAAGACATGGCGTTTTACTCCTTGCAAAGCTGAATGCCGGAGCGCAATCGGGGCGTTCCAAAATAAGCATTCCTGTCTGTTTAGTATAACAACATTTTATCAACAATGCAATAGATACATTGACAGCGCTGCGGCGGTACAGTATACTGATAGATATACATATGGAGGAACAAAAATGGAGGAATTTGTACGCACAGAGGCTGTTTTGGGTTCGGAAGCCATGCAGCGGCTGGCGCAGGCACGGGTCGCGGTGTTTGGCATCGGCGGCGTTGGCGGACATGCCGTAGATGCGCTGGCGCGCAGCGGCGTCGGCGCGTTGGATTTGTTTGACGACGATACCGTATCGTTGTCGAATATCAACCGGCAGATGGCGGCGACACACGCGACGCTCGGACGGCGGAAAACAGAGGTCATGCGCGACCACATTCTGGACGTCAATCCGGCGTGCCGCGTGACGGTACACAATGTATTCTATTTGCCGGACACGGCGGATCGCATTGATCTGCGTGCCTATGATTATATTATTGACGCAGTGGATACTGTGACAGCGAAGCTGGAAATTATTTGCCGCGCGCAGAAAGCCGGGGTGCGGGTTGTCAGCGCGATGGGGGCAGGGAATAAGCTCGATCCGACGCGGTTCGAGGTCGCGGACATCAACCAGACCTCGATGGACCCGCTGGCGCGCATTATGCGCAAGGAGCTGCGCAAGCGCGGGGTCAAGCACGTGAAGGTCGTGTATTCCAAAGAACAGCCGTCAGCATTACAGCACAAGATCGTCAGTGAAGCTGTAGCAGGCAGACCGGGAGAAAGCAAAAAGCAGGCGCCAGGAAGCGTCTCATTTGTACCGTCTGTGATGGGACTCATCCTCGCGGGCGAAGTAATAAAGGATTTGGCAGGGATATAAGAAAGAACGATGAAGGAGGCTGCTGCGTATGAAAAAACTGGGCTATGCAATCAGAATCATTGGCATTGTTGTTTTGATTTGGGGTTTTGGTAGTGTTTTATTTGCCGCTGTCAATATCGCAGGTGTTTTGGAAGACAGTACCTATGCGGCAGAGACTGCACTGATGGTACTAAATGCATGCAAGACAAACTTGATCAGGGGTATCGTGATAGAGATCGTTGGTCTCATCGGAATCCTTTTGTCGTACATCATTCTGAAACGAAACAAGTAGGGTGCATCTGAAAAATGAAAAATGGCGGACTGTCAGCATTTTGCCGATCGTCCGCCATTTTTATGCAGTTCCGTGCTTATTTCATTCCCATGAGGATTTTTTCCGGATTAATCGGGAGACTTGTCACACGTACGCCCGTTGCCGCATACACAGCCTGTGCAATCGACGGCGCCGGGGTATTGATGACAACCTCGCCGATGGATTTTGCACCAAACGGGCCGGTCGGTTCGTAACTTTCTGAGAAATCGACCACAATCTCGCCGGTATCCATACGGGTCGGGATTTTGTAATTCATAAAGCTGTCTGTCATCATTTTGCCATTCGGCTGATACTGCACATCCTCGAACAGCGCAAAGCCGATGCCCTGTGACAGACCGCCTTCGGTCTGGACACGTGCCAGCGCACGATTGATTGGCGTGCCACAATCGACAACACCGGTCATCTGGATGACATCGGTCTTACCGGTTTCCGGGTCGATTTCAACCTCAGCGAAGCCAGCCATAAATGGCGGGGGAGAGATCGGGGAACCATTGGAAGCGGTTGCAACCAGCTGGTGTGTCTGTGGACCGGCAACCAGCTGGCTGGCGAGCTCATCCAGCGAAATGGATGTCCCATCTTCGGAGGAAATGACAGCACCGTCAAATTCCAGTGATTCCTGCGGACATGCAAGCACACGGGCAGCTTCGGTCAGAATCAGGCTGTTCATCTTTTCACATGCCTTGACAACTGCCATGCCGGTGACATAGGTGGAGGCCGAAGCATAGGACCCCGGGTCATAGGGTGAGACATCGGTATCAACACCGTGCACCATGATTTTTTCCATCGGGCAGTGCATCGCATCGGCAACCATCTGGGCGAAGATGGTATCACAGCCGGTACCCATATCGGTTGCGCCGATCATCAGCGTATAGAAGCCGAAATCCTCCAGACGCAGCTCGACCGAAGCGGTGTCAACATTTGCAATGCCGGAGCCCTGCATACAGATCGCCATGCCCATGCCGCGGATCTTGCCGTCCGGCATGACCTGACGGTGGGGCTTGTCCTTCCAGCCGCTCAGCTCCATGCCGCGGGTGATGCAGCCACGCAGCCCGGTGGAATTGAGGTAATGGATTTCCGGTGTCATAAAGACCTCTGCGCCTTCCTCGGCAATGTTGCGCAGGCGGATCTCCGCGGCGTCGATACCTGCCTTTTCCGCAAGCTCATTGACCGCAGATTCCAGCGCGAAGGTTCCCTGCGTCGCACCGTAGCCGCGGAACGCAGCTGCCGGTTCCATATTGGTGTAAACAACATCCCAGGTAAACCGTCCACCCTTGAGCTTGTTGTACAGCGGAATCGTCTTGTGTCCGACCAGCCCGACAACCGTTGAGCCGTGCTCGCCATATGCGCCGGTGTTGGACAGCGATTCCATGCTGATGGCAGTGATATTGCCGTCTTTATCACAACCCACACGTGCGCGTACGCGCATTTGATGGCGGCTGTTGGAACAGGCAAAGGATTCCTGCCGTGTAAACAGCAGCTTGGACGGCTTGCCGGTCAGCCATGTAACGGCTGCCGGATAGAACTCAGAAACGGAGGTCTGCTTTGCACCAAAACCGCCGCCGATACGCGGCTTGATAATGCGTACCTTTGTATATGGGATGCCCAGCATCGTTGCAACATGGCGGCGGGCATGGAATGGAACCTGTGTGGAAGATACCAGCGTCAAACGACCGGAGTATTCCATGTATGCATACGACCGGAAGGTTTCCATCATACACTGCTGTTGTGCAGGAGTATAGTAGGTGCGGTCGACTGTATACGCACACTTGGCAAATTCCTCATCGAAATTGCCGAAATCCTCGCTGCCGGTGCAAATCAGGTTGCGCTCTGGCGCATAGCCGAACGGTGCCTTTGCAAAACTGTCATCGTCGTGTACGCGAACGGCATTGTCCTTTGCTGTTTCAAAATCAAGCACCGGTTCCAGCACTTCATATTTGATTTTGATGAGTTTACACGCCTGTTCCGCGTGTTTTTCGGTATCTGCGGCGACAATGGCGGCGACATCACCGACATATCGCATCGTATCGTCACACAGCACGCGGTCATAGGGCGACCATTCCGGATAGGTCTGGCCTGCTGCGGTATAGCGATGCCGCGGTGCGTTTTTACAGGTGAGGATCAGTTCTACGCCCGGCACCTTTTGTGCGATAGCTGTGTTGATATCAATGATTTTTGCATGTGCGTATGGGGAGCGGACGAGCTTGATGATCAAGCAGTCCTTGGGTGCAAGGTCGTCGGTGTAAACCGGCTTGCCCTGTACCAGCGCATCCGCATCCAGCTTTTTCACTGCGGTACTGACGTATTTCATGCTTCCACCTCCATATACTTCCGGATGGCACGCATCTGACCCATATAGCCGGTACAACGGCATAGGTTACCGGACAGATAGTGCCGGATCTCTTCTTCTGTCGGGTGGTCAAGCTCACGCTTCATTGCCAGCACATTCATGATGAAACCGGGGGAGCAGAAGCCGCACTGTTCTGCGCCCTCTGCGGTGAGAAAATCGGTGAACACCTTTGCTTCCTCCAAAACACCTTCCAGTGTTGTGATTTCATGCCCTTCCGCACGTACCGCGAGAACAGAGCAGGACAGCACCGGCATACCGTCCATCCAGACGGTACATAGGCCGCAGTTGGTGGTTTCACAGCCGCACTTGACAGAGTAACAGCCGCATTCGCGGACAAAGGAGTACAGCGTCATATCCGGCTCAATGAGACGGGTATACTTTTTGCCGTTAATGGATATCGTTACCTGCATGACTGCACCTCCTCAAGCGCGCGGCGGATGAGCACCGGACATACCTTTCGGCGATAATCCGCGCTTGCCCGCATGTTGGAAGAAAATTTCAAACCCTGTGTGATCGCATCTGCATCCGGCGCGGCGCCGCTGTAGGAAAGCGTAGCACGGCCCGGACGGGCACCCACGGAAATGCGGTAGGTATCATCCAGCAGACCAACAGCACATGTCAGTACGGGGAAATCGGTTGCCTGATAGCGCAGATGCTGGTATGCCGCCGGGATTTTCCGCTTCGGCAGGATGATACATTCAATGATGTCCTTTTCGTACGGCAGTGCGGCAAATTCTTCGATGGAAACAATACCGCGATGGTACAGCTTTACCTGTGCCGGAAGTGCAAGCAGTGCGGTCAACACATCGGAAAAGCCAAAGCGTCCGTATACGCTGCCGCCGACAGTTGCCGTATTGCGGAATTGCGTGCCGACAATACCGGAGACAGCATCGCGGAACAGTGTGCCGCAATACTGCTGGAGCAGTGCGCTCGTTTCCAGCTGGCGGAGTGATACCATTGCCCCGATCTCGATGGTATCCTCTTTTTCTGTGATTTGGTCCAGACCAAGCGCAGACAGGTCGATGGCTGTACCAATGGCACGCCGACCTAGCCGCAGCCACATACATCCGCCCAGTACAGTATTGTTTCGTCCGGCAATGAGCGTTTGGTACGCTTCCTCCAGCGTAGAGGCGCGCACGAATTGACGAATTGAATACATTCTCTCTCTCCTCCTAATGAAAATGGAGTATACTGATAATATTATCATTATAGCAAATTTGAACGGGAAGACAAGGACAAAGCGCGTAGATCAGACATTTTTTGCGGAGTTCTTATTTTGCAGCCTGATTCGATAAACCCAATGCAAAGATTCTTTTCCGACATCTGTTGAAAATTATTGACAATCCGACCAAAAAAGGCAATAATAAGATGTAAGATTTAAACTGGCGGTTTATCGGCATCCGCTATTCCAAACGAGGTGAGACATTTGACTGAACAGTATCAGAATGGAGTATCTGCTCATACGACATATACGACGCCGAAGATGGCTGCAGCAAAGGAACAGGATATAGCCAGCTTGCCGTTGAGCATGAAATCGATTTTGCGCGTGCGCAATCAACGCAGCGCATACTCTCCAATGCGTGAGATCGCAGGCTTTCAGACTTGTCATGGTCATTGTCTGCAAAACGGCGCATTTGAGCTGCCGAATGGCATCAATTTTACCATTGCTTCAACGGGTGCGACCAGCGTGGAGCTGGTATTGTTTAAGCGCCGCGAGGCAGAACCGTTTGCGATCCTGCCGTTCCCCGATGAATATCGTGTTGGCAATGTTTATTCCATGATCGTATTCGGCCTGGACATCAGCGAGTTTGAATATGCCTATCATTTGGATGGCCCATATGACCCGAAAAACGGTCTGTTATTTGATAAAAATAATCTGATTCTCGACCCGTATGCCCGTGCCGTTGCGGGACAGGCGGAGTGGGGCACACGCCGTATGCGCGAGACGGGCTACCGTGGTCGTATTGTTTCATCGAATTTTGATTGGCATGATGTGCACTCCCCCCATATTGCCATGCAGGACCTTGTTATTTATGAAACACATGTGCGTGGCTTTACGCGGCATGAATCCTCCGGTGTTATGTATCCGGGCACCTTTGACGGTCTGATCGAGAAGATTCCGTATTTAAAGGATCTGGGCATCAATGCGGTCGAGCTGATGCCGATCTTTGAGTTTGATGAGATGCGGGACACCCGTGTCCATGACGGCAACCTTTTGTTGGATTATTGGGGCTATAATCCGGTATCCTTCTTTGCACCCAATACGGCCTATGCCGCTGACCGTGAATTTAACAATGAGGGCAATGAGCTGCGCCGGCTGGTGCGTGCACTGCACAGGAATGGTATCGAGGTCATTCTCGACGTTGTATTCAACCATACTGCGGAAGGCAATGAGGATGGCGCGATTTTCTCGTTTAAGGGCGTAGATAATTCGGTATATTACCTGCTTGCGCCGGATGGGACCTATTATAATTTCAGCGGCTGTGGCAATACCGTAAACTGCAACCATCCCATCGTGCATCAGATGATCGTGGAATGTCTGCGCTACTGGGTTATTGAATACCGCATTGACGGCTTCCGCTTTGATTTGGCATCGATTCTTGGACGCAATGAGGATGGCACGCCGATGCATAACCCGCCGCTGCTGGAATCGCTGGCAGTCGACCCGATACTCAGCAATACCAAGCTGATCGCAGAGGCGTGGGACGCCGGCGGATTATACCAGGTCGGCTCATTCCCATCGCGCAGCAGCCGTTGGGTGGAATGGAATGGGAAATACCGCGATGATATCCGCTGTTTCCTCAAGGGCGACAGCGGCATGGCAACGAAGACTTCGTACCGCATCCTCGGCTCACAGGATCTATACCGACCGGATGAGCGCGGCGAATGCGCTTCGGTCAATTTCATCACCTGCCATGATGGCTTTACGTTGAATGACCTGTTTTCCTACAACACCAAGCACAATGAGGCCAACGGCTGGGATAACACGGACGGCGAATCGTGCAACCACAGCTGGAACTGCGGCGTAGAGGGGGAGACTGACGACCCGGAGATCAACAACCTGCGTCGCCGCCTACAAAAAAATGCGGTTACGATCCTGATGTGCTCACGCGGCACCGCAATGTTCCTCGCCGGTGATGAATTCGGCAATACACAGTTTGGCAATAACAACGCATATTGTCAGGATAATGAGATATCATGGCTTGATTGGAGCCTGTTGGAGAAAAACTGGGATCTGCATCAGTTCTTCCGTTACATGATCCATTTCCGCCACAAGCATCCGATTCTGCGCGGGCATACCAAGCCAGCGGAGAGCCGTTTCCCGGAAACCAGCCTGCATTCTCAGACGCCGTGGGACGCACATTATCTTGAGGATACCCGCGTGATCGGCGTTACCTTTGCCGGACGCAATGCGGAGGACACCGAGGACGACATTATCCATATCGTGATGAATTCGCATTGGGAAAGCCATCAGGTCTGTCTGCCGGATCTGCCGGAAGGCATGTACTGGCATATTGCGGTCAACACGTTTCATGGTCCGGAAAATGACTGTATTGAAGACATTGCGGATATGCCGTGCTCACGCAGCGGCATTATCTGGGTGCAGCCGCGGTCGGTGGTCGTCCTTGTGGCGGCGAAACACGAATGACAGAGCAGGAGCGTTTGAAACAGGCGTTGGAGACACTTACAGCATGGTATCATGCCGGACATCGTGACCTGCCTTGGCGCCGGACTGCGGAACCATATCATGTCTGGGTATCGGAGATCATGCTGCAGCAGACACGTGTGCAGGCGGTGATCCCGTATTTTGAACGTTTTATGGCAGCGCTGCCTTCCATACCGGCGCTTGCAGAAGCGCCGGAGGAACAGCTGCTCAAGCTGTGGGAAGGACTGGGCTATTATTCGCGTGTTCGTAATCTGCAAAAGGCGGCGCGTGTGATCTGCAGCGAATATGGCGGCGAAATGCCGCGCACCTATGAAGAACTGCTCGCGCTGCCCGGTATCGGGCCGTATACGGCAGGAGCGATCGCTTCGATCGCCTGCGGGCAGGTATGCCCGGCGGTGGATGGAAATGTTCTGCGCGTGTTGTCCCGCCTGTTTGCGCGGGAATGGGATATCAAGGTGCAGGCTGTCAAGCGGCAGGCAGAGCGGGAGATCGCAGCACAAATGCCGCGGGACTGCCCGGGGGACTGCAATCAGGCGCTGATGGAGCTGGGCGCGGTGATATGCCTGCCAAATGGCGCGCCGCTGTGCGAGCGCTGTCCGGTTGCTGCGCTCTGCCTGGCAAAGCAGCGCGGGATCCAGCAGCAGCTCCCGGTCAAAGCGATCAAGAAGGCACGTCCGGTGGAAAACCGCGTGGTCTGCCTGCTCTGGAAAGACGGCAGGCTTGCACTGCGCAAGCGGCCAAAAAACGGATTGCTTGCCGGTTTGTGGGAGTTTCCCAACTTTTTGGAGGGGGAGGATATGCAGGAGCAGCTGGGCGTGACGGTTGCCAATGTGCGCCCACTGCGCGCGGCAAAGCATATCTTCACGCATCTGGAATGGCATATGACCGGCATACAGGCGGAAACTGCGGACAGCGGCTATTATACATGGGTCACGCCGGCGCAGCTGGAGCAGGCCGTCGCGCTGCCCAGTGCATTCCGCGTGTACCGTACGATTGCATTAAAAAGATAACCAATCACTGACCGTTGCGTCGTATTCCGACGAAACGGTCTTTTTTTGTGCCTGCCGGCATACAATAACAGGGAAGGAGGGACGACCGGATGCTTAACACAATTCGGAGTGCACTGTGGTGTGCCGCTGTATGCTTTGGTATTTTTGCGACTGCCCAGCTGCTGCGCGGACTGGGTGTACTGTCCTTCCTGCCGGAAAATGATACTGGAAGGGCGGTTGCTGTGCTCGGTGCAGCTGCGGCGCAGGAGGGCTGGTCAGACGGGTTGGTTGCCGTATTTGCGGCACACGGAAAATGACGCGGGCAAAGCTGCACGTTTCGCCGTCGTTTTATATTTTCTGGTCGCTGTTCTGCTTGCTGGATAATGAAGGTATCCTGCCGCTGTTTTTGTGTGCCGCTGTCATTCATGAGCTGGGGCATGTGATTGCCATATATGCCTGCGGCGGATATATCTGTGGAATACAGCTGTCTGCGGCAGGGGCGGTGCTGGAACAGGGCAGGCAGTTGAGCGGCTTGGCGGATTGCGCCGTTTCACTTGCTGGTCCTGCGGCAGGTATGGCAGCGGCATGGGTATGCACAATGGCAGGTTTGCCGATGCTGGCGGGAGCAAATATCATGCTGTCCGTGTTCAATTGTTTACCCCTGCTGCCGCTTGACGGTGGCTGTGCACTTTCCAGTCTGTTCTGCTTGCTTCCGACAGCAATATCTGCGCAGGCACAGCTTGCATTGGCATGGTTTTCATTTCTGGCTTCGGCTGCACTCGCCGTATGCGGTGCAGCTTTGTTGTTTTATACAGGGCGCAATGCGACGGTTCTGGTGATCGGACTGTTTTTGCTTCATATGAACCGGTATTCCTTGCGCGATTCATTCAATTATGGTATGATTTAATTGAATCATACTGTAATTCCGTCGGATATGACGGAAAGACAGGGGTGATAAATTTTGTTTTCTGTCGGTGATCATGTGTTACACCCGCTGCATGGCGCAGGGACGGTTACGTCAATTTGCATTCGGCAGAATGACGGGATGAGACAGAAATATTATGCACTCCATCTGGTGCTGGATGATGTGGTGCTGTACATTCCGGTTCGGTGCAGCGGTCAGGTGGGCCTGCGGCATATTTGCAGCGCACAGGAAGCAGAAAAAATCCTGTGCGGACAGATCGGTCCGCTTCCGCCGCAGCCCGCGAGCTGGAATGACCGCTATCGGGAAAATATGAACCGTATCCGTTCGGGGGATATTTACCAGGTCGCGCGGGTGACGGCATGCCTATGGCTGCGCGGGCGCAGGCGTGCACTGGCAGGAAGTGAAAAGCGCGTGATGGAATGTGCAGAACGGATTTTATATTCTGAGCTAATGCTGGCCTCTGGATTGAGCCGCCGTGAGGTACAGCAGAGGCTGGAGCAGCAGTGGAAAAAGCTGCATTTACGGTAAAATGCAGCGGATATACAAAATAACGGGGAATGGAAAGGATACGAACCATGCTGAATTTACGCAAAAAAAAGCCGCAGGACAAGCAGGAGCCGAGAGGAAATTTGGTCTATGCGATCATTCCGGCTGCTGGCTCCTCACGGCGTATGGGCGGCGGCAATAAGCTGGTTATGGAGCTTGGCGGTATGCCGATCCTCTGCCGTACGCTGCAGGTGTTTAATGCATGTGATGCGATCGACGGCATCATCCTGGTCTGTCGCAGGCAGGACCAGAAAAATTATGCTGCCCTGTGTGCGGATTGGAATATCGATAAAATCGTAAAAATTGTAGAGGGCGGTCCATCGCGGGAGCACTCTGTTCTCAATGGTATTCAGGCATGTGGCCGTGAGATCGGTTATGTGGCGATCCATGATGCGGCCCGCCCGCTGATTACAGAAGAGATTATTACCGAAGCTGTACAGCAGGCGATTCGGGATTCCGCTGCAGCGCCTGGCGTGCCGGTCAAGGACAGCATTCAGCGCATGAAAAAAGGAAAGATGATAGAAAATATTGATCGTTCGTCTATTATTGCCGTCCAGACGCCGCAGTGCTTTGATATTGATCTGATCAATGCCGCGCTGACAAAAGCGATCAACAGCGGCGTGAAGCTGACAGATGATTGCGGTGCGGTCACA
This sequence comes from Eubacteriales bacterium, assembly GCA_030540435.1. GTDB lineage: Bacteria > Bacillota > Clostridia > Oscillospirales > Butyricicoccaceae > Butyricicoccus_A. The sequence continues at coordinate 54,834 of JAUNWG010000003.1, read as the reverse complement.
GCGATGGGACAGCCTGTCAGTATCACAAAGGGAAGCTATGAAAATATCAAGATCACGACGCCGGAGGATGTCGTTCACGGTGAAGCCATTCTGAAAGGACGGAGACACAGATGAGGATCGGCCATGGCTATGACGTACACCGCCTGACAGAAGAGCGGGAGTGCATCATCGGCGGGGTGCATATCCCATATCAAAAGGGGCTGCTGGGACACAGCGACGCCGATGTTCTGACGCACGCGGTCATGGATGCCTTGTTGGGTGCAGCTGCACTGGGCGATATCGGGCATCTGTTTCCCGACGATGATGACGCGTTTTTGGGCGCGGACAGCCTGCTGCTGCTGCGCCGTGTGGATGCTGTCTTGCGGGAACATGGCTGGAAGCTGGGCAATTTGGACGCGACGGTCATTGCACAGGCGCCGAAGCTGGCACCGCATATCGCGCAGATGCGGCGCAATATCGCGGATTGCTTGCAGACCGATATCCGTAATGTCAGCATCAAAGCGACGACGGAGGAGCACCTGGGCTTTACCGGTGCAGGCGAGGGCATTGCAGCGCATGCGGTGTGTTTGATCGAAGCACTGGATTGACGGGGCCGTAGTTCCCAAAAATGTTAAATAATTTGCAACGTGAAAAACAAAGGTTGCATTGATGAAGCCTGTCTTTTGTGTTACAATAGGATAGGCTTGATGCAGGCGGGAGAAACGCACGATAAGCTCGGCTGCTGTAATGCGGAAGCAATGGGAGGCTGGCTGTTATGGCACCGAGGATTCTGATTGATGCGGATGGATGCCCGGTCGTGGATCTTACTGTGCGCATCGCACGGGAGAACGACATGGAATGCCTGATTTTGTGCGATACATCGCATATCTTTGACAAATCCGGCGCCACAACGCTGGTCGTTTCGAAGGGCGCGGACAGCGTGGATTTTGCCCTTGTAAATCTGATTCAGCGCGGCGATATTGTTGTCACGCAGGACTATGGTTTGGCGGCAATGTGCCTGTCAAGAGGTGCGCGTGTGCTGCGGCAGGACGGATTGGAATATACAGCGGATAATATGGATGCGCTGTTGATGGCACGCCATACGGCAAAAAAGATCCGGCGTGCCGGAGGGCGGCTGCATGGCTCTGCGAAGCGCACAAAGGACGAGGACCGGCAGTTTGAACAGACGCTCACGTGCGTGCTTGCCGGCTGCATCAAAGCAATAGAAGAACATAAACAGAAGTTGGAGTGAGAAATATATGGTAAAACCAATCGTCACAGATATCCTTTTTCTTCAGCAGAAGTCTGAACCGGCGACTAAGGCAGACAAGCAGGTCATGCGCGATCTGCTGGATACCCTGCAGGCACATAAGATGGAGTGCGCAGGTCTGGCAGCAAATATGATCGGCGTCAGAAAGAACATTATTGCTGTCAATCTCGGTATGATTAATATGCTGATGGTAAATCCGGTTATCCTGAGCGGGTAAGATGAATATGAGACAGAGGAAGGCTGCCTGTCCCTGCCTGGCGAAAGAAAGACCAAGCGTTACCGCCGCATTGAAGTAGAATATCAGGACCAGAACATGAACTACCATAAGCAGAAGTTCGGCGGCTGGATCTCCGAGATTATCCAGCATGAGATCGACCATTGCAACGGTATTCTGATCTGATCCGCAGGGTGATACGATGAATCAGGGAAGCGAAATGGATTGGCTGTTTTATCGGCTGTCCAAATCGAATTTCCGCAGCCGCTTCTGCCTGCGTGCAAAGGAAAAGCAGTATGTGCGTGACAAGGGCATGGAGACCATACGCCGCCATGCAGAGGATTTTGTTCGGAACCGTCTTGCGCCCGCTGTGATTCCAAATGACGGGAAGCAGACGCCGATGCGCGGACATCCAGCGTTTATTGCGCAACATGCAACCGGGACCTGCTGCCGCGGGTGTTTGTCGAAATGGCATCATATCCCGTCCGGTGCCCAGTTGACGCAGGCACAGCAGGACTATGTGGTCGATGTCATAATGGCGTGGATTGAACGGCAGATGGCGGAATAGCAAAATAAAATTGCCGGGACCGGCGGGATGCATTCTCCTGCCAGTCTCGGCGTTTGTATTTATTCGGTTTTCTCGCTATCGTCCCAGATGGAAAATTTACAGCCGCAGTAATTCTGACGGTAGATGTCATATTCTTTGCACAGCTGGATGGAACGAAGATAGCCGTTCTTTTTCTTAAAATCACCCGGAAGCCATGTGATACCATATTTCTCTGCTGTTTTTTCACCGATCGTGTTAATCAGCGGAGCATTTTTATGCGGGCTGATCGTGAGCGTTGTGGTAAGCAGCGGGAAGTCCAGCTGCTTTGCGAGGGCAGCAGTATAGTCCAGCCGCAGTTCAAAGCACTTGGTACATCGTGCGCCGCCCTCCGGTTCGTTTTCCAGCCCCTTTACGTAGTCAAAATAACGTTTCGGGTCATAGGCGCATGGATGGGTTTTGATGTGCAGCAGTTCACATAGGCGCAGCTGCTCACGCAGCCGGTGCTCGTATTCTTCAGCCGGATAGATATTCGGGTTATAATAAAACAATGTGATATCGAAATACTGCGACAGGTATTCCAGTACATAACTGCTGCATGGGGCACAGCAGCTGTGCAGGGCGAGCCGTGGGCGGCCATCCAGCCCGTCAATGATCCTGTCGAGCTTTTTCTGATAGTTTTCCATGTTGCGCTCCTTAAAAAGGGAATGATATGTTTTATTTTACACGGAAGAGGAGGCTTTGTCCACACGGAAAATGTCAGGTGGTCGGCGATGGGATAAAAAACGATACAGGTTTAGAAAAAACAACAGAATCTGCTATTCTATGGAAATGATGTTGGAAATATGGTATCATGGGAAGTGCAAAATAAGTATGTGTACGATAAAAGGGAGGAAAAAAGATGAACAAATCACAGACCAGCAGTATCCGCAACATCTATCAGCTGGATGGGCGGGTGCCGATCGGCAAAGCGATCCCGTTCGGGTTACAGCATATTCTCGCAATGTTTGTTGCAAATCTGACGCCGATCACTATTATTGCCGGGGCGGCACAGCCTGCACTGACGCAGGCGCAGATCGCGGCTCTTCTGCAAAACGCAATGTTCGTGGCAGGTATTGCCACACTGATCCAGCTGTACCCGATATGGAGGATCGGCTCACGCCTGCCGATTGTCATGGGAGTCAGCTTTACGTTTGTTACCGTACTCAGCACGATTGCGGCCAATTACGGCTATCCGAGCGTGATCGGCGCGGTTTTGGTTGGCGGCCTGTTTGAAGGCACGCTCGGTCTGCTGGCAAAGTATTGGCGGCGTATCATTACTCCGATCGTCGCGGCATCGGTTGTAACAGCCATCGGTTTTTCGCTGTTTACCGTTGGCATCCGTTCCTTTGGCGGCGGCTATGCGGAGGATTTCGGCTCGGGGCGGAACCTGCTGCTCGGCGTTATTACACTGGCTGTCTGCCTGCTGTGGAATATTTTTGCAAAAGGCTACCTCAAGCAGCTGTCCGTACTGGCTGGTTTGATTGTGGGTTATGTTGTTGCAATCATTATGGGAAAGGTCGATCTGAGCCTGATCCTGTCCGGCGGCATGATCTCCCTGCCGCAGCTGCTGCCATTCAAACCGGAATTTCATGCGGGAGCAATCATTTCCACATGCATTATTTTCCTTGTATCTGCCGCAGAGACGATCGGAGATACCTCAGCGATGGCTTCGGGCGGTCTTGGCAGAGAGATCAAGGGAGAAGAGATATCCGGTTCGCTTGCCTGTGACGGCTATGCATCTGCATTGTCCTCTCTGTTTGGTTGTCCGCCTGTGACTTCGTTCTCCCAGAATGTCGGGCTGGTGGCAATGACGAAGGTCGTCAACCGGTTTACGATTATGACCGGCGCGGTCTGTATGATTCTGGCAGGACTACTGCCACCGATCGGCAATTTCTTTTCTTCGCTTCCACAGTCTGTACTGGGCGGCTGCACGATCATGATGTTCGGCACGATCCTCACATCAGGTATCCAGATGATCGCAAATTGCGGCTTTAGTCAGCGGAATATCACCATCGCGGCGCTGTCGCTGTCGATCGGCATTGGCTGTACAGCCGCAACAGAAGCGGATATCTGGAATGTGTTTCCACCGCTCGTGCAGTCGGTATTTGCAGGTAATGTTGTTGCGGTAGTATTTGTTCTCGCAGTTGTTCTGAGCCTTATTCTGCCGAAGGATATGGATATCCGGACGCTGGACGAGGAAGAAAATAAGTAAAAAACGGACAGGCAGCAGGCAAAAAATGTCTGCTGCTTTTGCCGGTCAAATGAAAATTCCTAAAAATTACTAGGAATTATAGAAATTATACTTGACAGAGAAAGAAAAAGGTGGTAATCTATATGCAGTTGATAAATCCTAGTTAGCACATGGGATTATTAGAATAGGAGACTGCTATGAGACACCAGATATTTGTGAAGAAGCTGTTTACCTCCTATGGACGAATGTGGCGATGTTGATTTTTTGTAAGTCCATCCATGATTATCGTTTAAGAAGGAGTATATTATAATGAGCGAGAAGAAATTCCATTTTGAAACCCTGCAGCTGCATGTCGGCCAGGAGAGCGCAGACCCGGCAACCGATGCACGTGCCGTACCGATTTACCAGACCACTTCCTACGTATTCCATAACAGTGACCATGCACAGGCACGATTTGGTCTTGCAGATGCAGGCAATATTTACGGCAGACTGACCAACCCGACAGAGGACGTCTTTGAAAAGCGTATCGCAGCGCTGGAGGGCGGCGCGTCTGCACTGGCGGTTGCATCCGGTGCAGCTGCACTCAGCTATACCTTTAAGACACTGGCACACAACGGTGACAATATTGTATCGGCAAAGACGATCTACGGCGGCACCTATAATTACCTGGAGCATACCCTGCCAAAGGACGGCGTAACAACCAAGTTTGTTGACCCGGATGATGTGCAGAATTTTGAAAAGGCCATTGACGAAAATACAAAGGCTGTATTCTTTGAGTCGCTCGGCAACCCGAATTCCAACCTCATCGATATTCAGGCTGTCGCAGACATTGCACATGCGCATGGCGTTCCGGTCGTGATCGATTCGACTTTTGCAACGCCGTACCTGCTCCGTCCGTTTGAGTATGGCGCAGATATTGTCGTACATTCCGCAACCAAGTTTATTGGTGGTCACGGCTCAACGCTTGGCGGTGTAATCATTGAGAGCGGTAAGTTCGACTGGAAGGCTTCCGGCAGATTTGCTTCGCTGGTAGACCCGGACCCGAGCTATCATGGCGTCAGCTTTGTCGATGCATGCGGCCCGGCAGCATTCACAACAAAAATCCGCGCGATTCTGCTGCGTGATACCGGTGCAACGCTGTCCCCGTTCAACGCATTCCTGCTGCTGCAGGGCTTGGAAACACTGTCCCTGCGCGTAGAACGCCATGTGGAGAATACCAAGAAGATTCTGGAATATCTGCAGTCTCAGCCGCTGGTTGAAACGATCAATCATCCGTCCCTTGATCCGAAATATAAGGATCTGTATGACAAATACTTCCCGAATGGCGCAGGCTCGATCTTCACTTTCACCATCAAGGGCGGCGAGAAGGAAGCAAAGAAGTTCATCGACTCGCTGAAGATTTTCTCGATCCTTGCCAATGTAGCGGATGTAAAGTCTCTGGTAATCCATCCGGCAACTACGACGCACAGCCAGTGCACAGCAGAGGAGCTGGCGGATCAGGGTATCTATCCGAATACCATTCGTCTGTCCATCGGCACAGAGCACTATGAGGATATTATCTGGGATCTGGATCAGGCATTCAAGGCGCTGGAAGCATAAGGCATTGCCGTTGAATATATTCTAAATTATTACGAAACCTACAATATAAAATCTACAATTCAACCACCTTCAAGCGGAGCGGGCAATATGTCCGCTCCATAACCACATAAACCGATTTAAAGGAGAAGCATATCATGGCTATTAAGAAGAGCTTAACAGAGCTGATCGGCGGTACACCGCTGCTGGAGCTCGTCAATTATGAAAAGGCAAACAATCTGAGTGCACATATTGTTGCAAAGCTGGAATACTTCAATCCGGCAGGAAGCGTGAAGGATCGTGTTGCAAATGCAATGATCGCAGATGCAGAGGCAAGCGGCGTGCTGAAGCCGGGCGCTACTATCATTGAGCCGACCTCTGGCAATACCGGTATCGGGCTGGCGGCTGTTGGCACGGCAAAGGGCTACCGTGTCATTTTAACCATGCCGGAAACCATGAGCATCGAGCGCCGCAAGCTGGTAGCAGCCTATGGCGCGGAAGTCGTTTTGACCTCTGGTTCCGCTGGCATGAAGGGCGCGATTGCAAAGGCAGAAGAGCTGGAGCAGTCGATTGACGGCGCAGTTATTCTAGGTCAGTTTGTCAATCCGGCAAACCCGAAGGTGCATTATGAGACAACGGGTCCGGAAATCTGGAAGGATTCGGAAGGAAAAGTCGATATTCTGGTAGCTGGCGTTGGTACCGGCGGTACGGTCACTGGCATCGGCAAGTATCTTAAGGAACAGAATCCGAATGTAAAGGTAGTTGCAGTGGAACCGGAAACTTCTCCGGTGCTGTCCAAGGGTGTTGCAGGCCCGCACAAGATTCAGGGAATCGGCGCAGGCTTTGTACCGGATACACTGGACACAAAGGTTTATGACGAGGTATTGACGGTAGAAAATGAAGCGGCATTTGAAGCAGGCCGCGCTGTTGCAAGAGCAGAGGGCATTCTGGTAGGCATTTCCTCCGGTGCAGCTGTTCATGCAGCTTCCGAGCTGGCAAAGCGCCCGGAAAATGCAGGTAAGACCATCGTAGCGATCCTGCCGGATACCGGTGAGCGCTATCTGTCCACCGCGCTGTTTGCTGACTGATCGGGGAGATTTCCGTATGGAAACGAAGCTGACACGGCAAAGCGCACTCGACCTGCTGTATCAATACAATCAGGACGAATTTCATCGGCATCATGCGCGCACAGTCGGCGGCGTTATGCGGTATTTTGCAAACGAGCTGGGTTATGCGGCGGATGCGGATTATTGGGAAATCGTCGGGATCCTGCATGATTTGGATTTTGAACAGTATCCGGAGCAGCACTGCATCAAGGAGCAGGAGCTGATGCGCAAACACGGCGTAGAGGAATCCATTATCCATGCGACAGCGAGCCACGGCTATGCCATTACAGTTGACATCAAGCCGGAGCACCAGATGGAAAAGGTGCTGTATGCAACCGATGAGCTGACCGGGTTGATTGGCGCGGTTGCGATTATGCGTCCATCCAAGAGTGTGCAGGATTTGGAGACGAAATCCGTAAAGAAAAAATATAAAAATAAAAAGTTCGCGGCAGGCTGTTCCAGAGAGGTCATCCAGCGCGGCGCAGATATGCTGGGCTGGGAGCTGGAAGAACTAATCGAAAAGACGATCTTTGCCATGCGAACCTGTGAAGAGTAAAGGAAAAGCGTGCATCTCATATCGGGATGCACGCTTCTTTTGGTTGTAAGCGGTATTTAGCCGGCATGCTGCATTTCTTTTTCAGAAGTTTCTTTCTGTTTATGCTGCGGCACGATATGACGGCTTTTTTCATTCATAATCAGCATTTGCAGGCGGTTTTCCACGTTTGCAAAGCTCGTATCCGGGTCAAGGTCGAGCGGAAGTATCTGCACGCCTGGGTAATCCTCCTTGATCTGCTTTGTGACGCCGCGTCCGCAGATATGATTCGGCAGGCAGCCGAAGGGCTGCAGGATGACGAAGGACTGTACGCCCTTAGCGGCATATTCCTCAATTTCACCCGGAATCAGCCAGCCCTCGCCGGAGAGGAAGGTGCGGTTGAGTACGCGGTCGTTTTCCTCTGCCAACTCCGGCAGCGGCGTGGGACGCTCATACAGCGGATGGCGGGATGCTTCCTTGTCTAGCAGCTTCTGCGAATAGGTGAACAGCATTTCTGCAAACCGGTCGAATGTCGCCTGAGAAGCGGGATATTTGACCTGTAAATGCTTCATTTCATAGATACGCGAAAGGTAATCCTTGCGGAATACGTTAATCATACGCGGCAGGATGACCTCCATGCCATTGGCTTCGAGATAGCGTTCAATGCCGAAATTTGAGCCGGGATGGAAGGTGACAAGATATTCACCTGTGACAAAAACGCGCGGGCGAGGCTCGCTGCGGTCATACTTAATGGCGCAAAATGCGGTGATCGCCTTTTTGAACGACGCAATCGCTGCATGGACACCGTGGCTGATGGCATCTGCAACATCATCAATTGCCTCATCGAAAACGCGGTCGGTTTCTCCCTTATTCAGCTCATAGGGGCGAATCTGGCGGCGCAATTCCTCCAAAATATCCATGATCTCAATTGCCCACAGGCATTTTACATTGAACAGTGCGCCAAGGCGGATATCGGGATGCATTTCCTTGGAATCGATGGGGTCAGTGGAAACAATCGGGATGTCAGAGAAGCCCGCGGCATCCAGCGCGCGGCGCAGCAGCGCCGGATAATGTGCCAGACGGCAATCGCCCTGATATTTTGCCATGCCGATGGCAACCTGATCGCGGGGATATTTGCCGCTCTGCAGAGCGGAAATGGCTTCACCGATGCACATCTGCGCCGGGAAACACGTGTCGTTGTGGACATACTTCTTGCCCAGCTGGATCTCATGGATTGAACCCAACGGCAGTGGAACTGCCTTGACGCCTTCCTTGCGCAGCACGCCGCTGAGCAGCTTGCAGAAGGCGGTGGAGACATTCGGAATAAGGACAGTGCGGATCTTCAGATCACTTTTATAGAATTTAACCGGATATGCATCGCGGAGCGGTTTGACTTCCGGTTGGAGCTGTTTGGCGCGGCGCGCACTGACCGTTTGCAGGAAGGACTGTACGCGGATGTTTAGCGAATTTGCCGCGCCGCCTTCATCCAGCTTCAGGATCAGCGGCGCTTTGCCGGAGGTCTCCTGCATGATACGGGTGATCTCATCGGACAAAATCGCATCGTGTCCGCAGCCGAAGCTGACGATCTGGACATATTCCAATACCGGGGAAGTAGAGGCCAGCATTGCGCCGGAAAGCATACGTGTGTGGAAGTTATTGGTAACTTCGGCGCGGGTATAGCGCAGATCGACCTGGTTCAGCTCCGGCAGTGCATCGACGGTCAACACCGGTACACCTGCCTTGGTAAAGACACGGGAGAGGTCATGGCAGACCAGCGGGTCATTGTGGTATGGGCGACCGGCAAGGACAACAGCAAAGGTGTTTTCCTTCTCTGCTTTGTCAATGATCTCCTGACCTTTGGCGCGCAGCGTCTCACGGAAGCCAAGCAGGACCTTTTCGCCCTGACGGAAGGCCGCCATAATTTCTTTATCCGAAAGCCCGTATTCCTTGCGAAAAAACGCACAGATCTGACGGATGCGGTCATCCTTGGTATGCCAATGGAACATCGGATGGTCGAATTTAATATTCCAGCGCTTTTCCGGTTCATCCGAACTGTTGATGACCGTTGGATAACCCTTGAGAACGGCGCAGACGTAATTGCTCTCGCCGTTTTTATCGTCCGGCGGCATTTCCATGATCATCGGCATAAAGATGCGGTCAACACCCTGATCCGCAAGGTCCTTCACATGTCCATGCGTCAGTTTTGCCGGGAAGCATACGGTGTCAGAGGCAACGGAAGGGATACCCTGTTCATACAGCGCGCGGGAGCTGGGATGTGACAGCTTGGTCTGATAGCCGAGCGCGTGGAAAAACGTCGTCCAGAATGGCATGCTGTCCCAAAATTCCAGCGTGCGCGGCAGACCGATGGTAATGCCCTTATCTGGGCTGACCTGCGTGTAATCGTAATTTTTGAACAGCATCTGTTCCCGGATGAGGAACAGGTCGGGCGCGGTTTTTATATTGGCAGATTTTGTTTTGGTTTGCTCCAAAACTTCACCGCGCGGGCAGCGGTTGCCCGTAACAAATGTCGTGCCATTGGAGAAGCGCACGACTGTGCGGTTGCAATGGTTTGCGCAATGCGGGCAGGGGAGGTTTTCCTCCTGCGTATAGTCAAAGGAAGGCAGGGCATCAAATCCGATAAAGCTGCTGGTTTCCGTGTGCTGTGCAAGCTGCTGCTGTTTGGTCAGCAGGGCAGCGCCGATCGCACCCATTTCACCGGCATACGGTGCACGCGTCACTTCACGCCCAAGGTACTGCTCCAGCGCCCGCAGAACCGCGTCGTTTTTAAAGGTTCCGCCCTGTACGACAATATGTTCACCGAGTTCATCTGTGTTGGAAATGCGCACGACCTTGGTAAATACATTTTCGATGATGGAACGGCATAGACCCGCCATAATATCATCCGGGCTGCGTCCGTTTTTCTGTTCGGTGATAATGGTGCTGTTCATAAATACCGTACACCGGCTGCCGAGATCAGCCGGGTGTTCGGAGCGGAATGCCGTGGCTGCAATCTGGTCGACCGGGATGCCCAGCGAAACAGCAAAGTTCTCCAAAAAGGAACCGCAGCCGGAGGAACACGCTTCGTTCAGCGTGATATTGGTGACGATGTCACCGGAAATCCAAATCGCTTTCATATCCTGTCCACCGATGTCGAGGATAAAGCTGACATCCGGGACATATTTCTTTGCAGCGGCGGCGTGGGCAACTGTTTCGACGGTATGGTAATCTGCACCGAACGCCTTGCCCAGCATCAGCTCACCATAGCCGGTCGTACCTAAGCCGAGCACCTGCAGCGTCACGCCCATTTCCGTATATTTTTTGTACAGCTCCAGCAAGCCCTGACGGACGACACGGATCGGATCGCCGCGGTTGTTGGAGTAAAAACGGTCAATGACATGCTCGTTTTCGTCCATCAGTACCAGCTTGGAGGTCGTGCTGCCTGCGTCGATGCCGATATAAACGCGCAGCGTATCGCCGCGGCTGAGGGGTGGTGTCTGTAACGACGGGGAAGCGTGGCGGTTCAGCCATGCAACACATTCATCCTCATTTTCAAAAAAAGGTTTGGTAGTAGTGGATTCCAGCTTTTTCGGCTGCTGTATCGCCTGATTCAACGCTTCGATGGCGTCAGACAGCAGTATCGTATCGGTTTCAGCGGTATCGGAAAACAGCTCGTCGATCGCCAGCGCAGCGCCTTGAGCGACGATTGTATCCGGGCGTTCCGGACGGATGATATCCTCCGGACGCAGCTGCAAACGTTCCGCAAAGGCTTTGATCAGCGTTGGGTTGAATGTCAGCGGGCCGCCCTCAAAAATGATTGGCGCCTGCAGCTTCAGCCCCTGCGCCAAGCCGCCGATGGTCTGTTTGACAATGGCGTGAAACGCGGACAGAGCGATATCTGCCTTGCTGCCGCCCGCATTTAGAATCGACTGGATATCCGTTTTGGCAAACACGCCGCAACGACCGGATATGCTGTGAACGGTTGTTCCCTGCGCTGCAAGCGCTTCAAATTGTTCCGTCGGCGTTTTCAGCAGTGCGGCGATTTCATCGATAAATGCGCCGGTGCCGCCCGCACAGCTTCCGTTCATACGCATGTCGGAAGCGACCAGACGTCCAGCTGCATCGTCATAATAGAAAAAGATAATTTTTGCATCCTGACCGCCCAGCTCGATCGCAGTGCGCGCCTGCGGGTAGAGGGTACGCACCGCAGAGGCGTTTGCAACGACCTCCTGCACGTAATGCGCGCCGATTTGCTCCGCAATCGGTTTGCCGCCGGAGCCGCAGACCGCTACACGAAAGCTGCGGTCTGGAAATGCAGCGGATGCTTCCTTCAGCAGCCTGCGGACAGCGCGCGCCTGTTCTGCATGATGGCGGCGGTATTGCGCAAACAATGGCTTGCTGCTGCCCTGTTCCAAAATAACGATCTTGACAGTGGTGGAACCGATATCAAGACCAAGGGAAAGGGGATTTTTTTCGTACAACATAATAGAAAACCTCTATGTAAAATATAAATACTACAAAATACGACAGTGTAGAACTATACAATTATAGCATGCAGAGTGTTAACTTTGTGTGTAGGATTTCATTTTATTTCTGCCAATGGCAGGGGCAGCGGGAACCTATACGAAAATTATCCACAATTTGAAAAAAGGCATTGACATATGAATGGGAATTGCGTATAATAATACCAGATTAGCAAAGGCTAATTATGATCTGAGGTAAAAAACAAACAGATATGGATGATATTATTTGGAATTATTGCCCAGAAATGCAGATTTGCAAGTGGGGAATAATAAAAACAGCAGCGCCGGCGGGCGCAAATTTTTGAAAACTTAGTTAGCGAAAGCTAATTATAAAAGGAGAATTATCATGAGTGTAGTAATTGTCGGCGGAAATGACTGCATGGTACGCCGTTATAAGGATCTCTGCAAGGAATATCAGTGTCAGGCAAAGGTGTTCACCCAGATGAAGGACGGACTGAAGAATAAGATCGGATGTCCTGACTTGCTTGTACTGTTCACGAGCACGATGTCACATAAGATGCTGCGTTATGCGCTGAATGAGACAAAGGGGCAGGATACGATCGTCGCCCGTTCTCATTCCAGTTCGATGTCTGCGCTGCGCAGCATTCTGGAGGAGCACGCAAGCTGAGGACAAAAAATATTCCATAAGAAAGGTTGGACAAACAATTATGAGCAAGGTTGCAGTAGTATTCTGGAGCGCTTCCGGCAACACGGAGGCAATGGCAAATGCAGTAGTAGAGGGCGCAAAGGAGAAGGGCGCAGAGGTATCCCTGTTCTTTGCTACCGATTTTAACGCGGATATGGTAGGCCAGTATGATGCAATTGCATTCGGCTGCCCGGCAATGGGCGCAGAGGTGCTGGAAGAATCGGAATTTGAGCCGATGTTCTCCTCCTGTGAGCCGAAGCTGGGCGGTAAGAACATTGCACTGTTTGGTTCCTATGGCTGGGGCACTGGCGATTGGATGCGTTCCTGGGAAGAGGAGTGCGGCAATTGCGGTGCAAACCTCGTGTGCGACAGCGTGATCTGCTGTGAAACACCGGATGACAGCGGCATTGCAGCGTGCAAGGCACTGGGCGCAGCAGTAGCAGGCTGACTTGATCTCACCCGCATGCGGCAGGGCAAAATATACCCCTTCCATCCCTCTGCTGGTCATGCGGACGTCGGCATTAAGACGAAACCTTACGTACAATTCCCTTACAGTATACATGAAAAATGGGACTGCTTTTGTAACAAAGAGCGGTTCCATTTTCATTTTTATATAAAGCAGCTTTCATGGAAACAAATGTGGAGGATGCATAGAGGATTTAATCAGAAGGGCAGCATCTATATTTCATAGTGGGATTATCAATTTTTTTATTTTTAATGATTATATTACCATTTTTAAACAAATGAAAGGCAAAATTCATCATTCTATTACCAACGCCATCTTCCAATTCATACTAAAATAGTTGAAGAAGGGAGGGGCGGAAATGACCGACACACGATATGATGAATTTATTCGTACTCGGATTACGGAATTGCGGATGAAAAGGAGTATATCTGAACATCGAATGAGTTTAGAGCTGGGTAAGAGCGGATCCTATATTCGTGGTATTACCAGCGGAGCGGCTTTGCCGTCCCTGAAGGAACTATTCAATATCATTACATATTTTGATATGACTCCAGTAGAGTTTTTTGCTCCAATAGAAAACAATGACACTCTATATGGCAAGTTGTGTGAACGTTTAAAGGAACTGGATGATGTTGATTTAGAGAAAGTAGATACCTTTGTTGATTGGATTACGAAAGAATGCCCGGAAGAGATGATGGTATAGTTTTTTGTTTGAATCTGTTAGATCATAATTAGGGAGAAAAATGAAAAAATAAGTAGATTTTATAGCTGCTCATGAACAGGAAATGCGCAAGTATAACGCAGTAGAAAAAAGACCGCCGACAAAGCGGGAATGGCAACGTTTTGAACTGACAAGGGAATTAGCACATGCGCAGGAATCTCAATTCAAAAAAGTAAAAAACGAAGGAAAATGGCATCAGCTGGAAACGGTATTTTATCCGATCCTCTGTACAATTGCAGAAAAACAAGGAGGTCGGGTCGAGCTGGACATGAACGAGGAAACATTTTTTGGTCAGCTTGTTTACATAGGTGATGATCTTATGCTTGGGAATATGTTGTGTACGGATTTAATTGATTTTTCTGCCATTGTAGCTGCTGCCGAAGATATGTTTATTTCCGTTGTGGAGAAACGTTTCAAAATTCAGTTTATGTTCCGGTTATATGATAAGATTCAGGTCACGGATCATACGAAAAAGATCGCAGAAATAAAACAAAAAATTCAACAGTATCATGAGGTAAACGAAACGTAGAGTTTACCAAAACAGCCATAAACCAAGCGTCGGTTGCATCGGGGCGGGCTTTCCTGTATAGTATTTTCAGGAGGTGCAGAGCATGGACGCGAAAAAATTCGGCTCCTTTCTTGCTGCGCTGCGTAAGGAGAAAAACATGACGCAGGCGGAACTTGGGCAGCGGCTGCATGTGACGGATAAGGCTGTCAGCAAATGGGAGCGGGGCTTGGGATTTCCCGATATCAACACGATCGGGCCTTTGGCGGAGGCATTGGGCGTCAGCATACTGGAGATCATGAAATCCGAACGGGTGGAAACTAAGGCAATCTCCGACAGCGACGCCTCAGAGCTGATGAAAAATGTGATTGAAATGCAAAAGAAAAACCAAAAGCAGGAGCATACAGCAACCGGCCTTGCGGTATTCACCACGATTTTTACTGCAATTATTTGTTATATTGCGGGTTTTGGCAATGTCGGCGGCTCGATCTTCTTCGGCGCGATTGCTGCGGTTGCACAGGTTTGCATCTATTTTTATCTGGAGAATAAAAACGATCCGGAGAGCAGAAAGATATACGGCGTGATCGGTGCGATAGCGATTTTGATCATCGCGTGGTTGTTATATATTGTTGCCGGATAGCATTTGACTTTACGCAATGATATGAGATTTTATTTTTGACCGTTTTACTGCAAAGTAAGACGGTCTTTTTATGCAGACAAAAGAAATGGCATGACCGAAGCCATGCCATTGAAATCAATAAAATTTATTATATCTGTTTTACCGGAGCGCCGGTGGCATCCTTCTGCCCTACAGTCGCCTTATCCAGATGGGATTCATAAGCGATCAAAGCCGTGGAGACAAGCAGCGGGACGACACAAAGCCATACGCTGCGGATGCCGATGAAGTGGTGGGTGATCCATGAAAATGCAACGCCGATGTGGAAGCATGCCAGCGTGCCGCCGAAAAATGCAGCCCGCTGCAGCTGCCGCTTTTCATGGGTGATGCAGTATTCCGACAGTGCGTTTGCCACCTGACGGGCATTGTTCGTGGAGAAGATCGTCGAACCGGCAAAGCCATATGCACCCGGGAAGGAATTCCACTGGAATGCCATAGCAAAGAAAATCGGATACAGACCGAGGATCGGATCCATTTCCGCAGGCAGCAGGCCGAGGATGATCACGGCAATATAGTTGATCACGAGTGAAATCGGATGCAGATTGCGGTGATATTTTTTGGATAGAAATATAGTCGAGGAAATACCCAGTACATAGAGTACGACACCGCCAATACGGATCAAAACATCAAACAGGTCTTGACCTAAGATACCGGTGACAATATAGATCAGGTTGGATGTCAGTGCATTACCGAAAAAGTCATTGCGGCATAGAAGCGCATAGACACCGAGGTATCCGCCGGTTACAGCCATAGAATGGTGAATCCAGCAGGACAGCTGTTCACGGTCTTTTATGATGGACAGTTCTCCTTTACGCATTTGCTAATTGTCATTATAGACCGGTGAAAAATGAAAGTAAATGGTGAAATATCCATATCGGAGGCGTGATTTGTATAAAATTCTGTGTAGAATTTCATAAAAGGGAATTACTCCGGCATCTCTTCCTTTTCACCGTTTTCCAGCGCGAGCTGGTGCATAATAAACTGCCGTGCTGTACGCGGGGAGCGACCGTTTCTGCGGATCGCGAAACGCTCTGCCAGCATGTGGAGGCGTTCCTGCGGCAGGAACAAACCATAGTCCTCTGCAAGCTGGTCGACGATATCGAGATACTCGTTTTTCACCGGGTTAGAGAAGGTAATCTCAATGCCAAAGCGGTCGGACAGCGAAGCGGCGGACTGTATGGTATCGCGCACATGGACATCGTCACCGTTGCGGTCAGAGAACTTCTCGCGGACGATATGACGGCGGTTGGAGGTCGCATAGATCGCCATGTTGTGCGGCTTGCCTGCCACGCCGCCTTCGATAAACGCCTTGAGGGCGACAAAACGATCATCCTCGGCGGTAAAGGAAAGATCGTCCAGGAACAGGATAAAGGTAAACGGGCTTTCCTCGATCTGCGCGCAGATCGACGGGAATGCGCGGATCTGTTCCATTGGCAGCTCAATGATTTTCAGACCGCGGTCAGCATATTCATTTGCGATCGCCTTGACGGTGGACGACTTGCCGCAGCCCTTGTCGCCATACAGCAGGATGTTGTTTGCATTTTTACCTGCAAGCAGGGCGAGCGTGTTGTCACGGATCGCTTTTTTCTGAACGACGTAGCCTTTGAGGTCGGTCAGGCGGATCGGATCAGGATGTTCGATCGGCTGGGGCTTGCCGTCAATGACGGTAAATGCATTGGCACGGGCAAAGAAGCCGGAGCCATTTTTTCGATACATCTGGATCAGGCCATCGCAATTGCCGAACGGCAGCGGCGTACCCGACGGAAAGCCCGGCAGGGCTTCAAACAGGTCAGACAGCTTGGGATATGCCTTGCGGGCAAAATCCAGAATATCCGCGCCGGAAAGGGAGATCAGCGAATTGATGGTATATAAATCAAAATCAACCGCTTTGCGGATGTCAGGATCGACCGGCTTGTCCGTGTACTGCGTCAGCACGTTGGTATCGTAATGGATTTCACGGGCAAACAGCCTGCCCAGGTCGCCGTGGCGGTAATGGAAACGGCAAAGATGCGCATATTTGCGGCAGAAATCAGTCGGGGACTGTTCCAGCGCGCGCAGGGTATCTGCATACGCAGTAAAAACCTCCGTGTTGCGCAGCCCATTCAGAACAGTGAGTGATTCCGCACGCAGGCGGAGGGATGAATTGGTTAACATAAAAACACCTCTATGGCAGTCGGGAATGCCAAGCAGCCGCTGTACAACTCCCGACAATCGTATTCGTATCTTTTAAAATAGCACAAAGCGGCATGGTTTGCAAGGGACATGCACAAAAACCACAGCGGTTCACTATAATAGTATAGAGAAAGAATTTCGGAGGTGCGTAGGATGAAACAGAAGCGTCTGATCCTGTGCCGGTCCCAGAGCGAGGCCATGATTCTTTCCCGAAAGCTGTCCGCCTGCGGCATCGATGGGAAGCTGACACGACCGCCGCGCTCGGCAATGGTTCGTTCCTGTTCTTGGGCGATCGAGATGGAGACGCGTGATTGCGCACGGGCAGAGGATTGCCTGTCCCGTGCTGATATATCCCCCGACATCTGGCGTTGGGAGGAATGTGAAACATGATATATTTGGATAATGCGGCAACCACATTAAAAAAACCGCCGCAGGTATATAGTGCCATGCGGTGGGCAATGGGAAATGCAGCCGGTGCAGGGCGCAGTGCGCATGTACCTGCTATGACCGGTGCGGAAATTTTATATGATACCCGTATGCTGGCGGCGGAGCTGTTCGGCATGGAGGATGCTGCGAGAGTCGTATTTACCAGCAATGCCACCCATGCGTTGAATTTGGCGATTTACTCTATGGCGGAAACACGGCATCATTTTGCCATTTCCTCCTTTGAGCATAACGCTGTGCTCCGTCCGGTGCTGGATGCAGTGAAACGGAAGCATATGCGGCTGACCATATTAAAAGGGGAGTTATGGAAGGATGAAGTGCTGCTGGAATCCGCAGAAAAGGCGATAGCCGACGGCGCGGATTGCTTTGTGCTGTGCCATGTATCCAATGTCTTTGGTTATATTCAGCCGTTGGAGGCGCTGGATGCGTTGCTGGCGGCGCACGGGATCCCGTTGATCCTGGATGCATCGCAGTCGGCAGGGGTACTGCCGATTGATGTTTCCCGCCTGCCAAGCCTTGCAGCTGTCTGTATGCCGGGGCATAAGGGACTGTATGGCCCGCCCGGTACCGGGCTGCTGCTGTGGCTGTCAGAGGAGCCATGCCGCCCGTTGCTGTTGGGCGGGACGGGGAGCAACTCGGAATCGCCGGATATGCCGGATTTCCTGCCTGACCGGCTGGAAAGCGGGACACAGAACATCGCAGGGATCGCCGGATTGTTTGAAGGAATGAAATTTATCCGGGACGCCGGTACAGAGGAGATTCTGGCACATGAATGCTTCCTGCGCCGGACGGCAGTGGAACAGTTGCGGGATATTCCGGGCATTATGGTATATGCATCGCCGGACGAAAGCAGGCAGACCGGCGTATTGTCCTTTACCAGCAGGCAGCTCCCGGTGGAAACAGTGGCGCAGCGGCTGGCGGAGCGCGGCATCTGTGTGCGCGCCGGGCTGCATTGCGCGCCGCTGGCACATCAGACTGCCGGAACGGTCCGAACAGGAACGGTTCGTATCTCTCCCGGCTGGTTTCAGACAAAGCGGCAGATGGAACGCTTTGTCAAAAAGCTGGCAATCATCAGCGGAAAAGAATCGACGCAAATTTTAGAGTAGAGTGTTCACAGAAAGTTGGAAATGTGTTACAATAGAAATGCTCATGAACATTTATCATGAAGGAAATCCGCAAAATGCGGGATTACAGGGAGAATCAGGTTGATTATGGAATCAATCCAATTATTTTGG
>JAUNWG010000003.1:0-35986 GCA_030540435.1 Eubacteriales bacterium | reverse complement strand
AAACTTAACATCTATCACGATTTCGGATGTTATTGATATTGCGGTAGTCTCGTTTCTCATATACCAGGTTGTCAAGCTGGTAAGGGAAACGAGTTCTGCCCGTATTATCCGTGGCGTTATTATTTTGATTGCCGCAATGTGGGCTTCCAGCATCCTGCAGCTGACAATGGTCAACTATCTGTTCCAGACGATTCTGACATGGGGCATTTTGGTTATTGCCATTGTGTTTCAGCCTGAGCTGCGCCGGATCCTGGAGCGCGTGGGAAAGAGCAAGCTGTCCTCACTGATGATGCGAAACGATGCGATACCCATCGAAGAGCTTGCGATTTTGGAAATTGTACATGCCTGTTCGGAAATGTCATGGTCGCGCACCGGCGCGCTCATTATTTTTGAGCGCAAGGAAAGTCTTGCAGATATCATCAAAAGCGGTACAATCGTCAATGCGGATGTCAAGGATGAGCTGGTGCGCAACATCTTTTACGAGGGTGCACCGCTGCACGATGGCGCTATGATTATCCGGGGCGGACGTATCCATGCGGCAGGCTGTGTACTCCCGCTGTCACCGAATCCGAATCTTGCCAAGGAGCTGGGCACGCGCCACAGAGCTGCGGTCGGTATGAGTGAAAAGGCGGATTCCATCAGCCTGGTTGTATCTGAGGAAACCGGTTCGATCTCTGTTGCGATCGACGGCAAGCTGCAGCGCCATCTGGTGCCGGAGCAGCTGGATGAGATCCTCCGTACAGAGCTTCTCGTGCAGACAGAGGAGGAAGCGATACCGGAGGAGCCTTCCGTTTTCAGCAAGATGCTGCATAATATCCCGGGCTTCAGGGGGAAAAAATAATGAAGAACTGGTTTGAAAAACACGATATTTTTACCAGGCTGCTTTCCGTAGTTGCAGCAATTGTTCTCTGGGGCTATTTTATGGGGATTCAGAATCCTACCCGCACATTGGAATATAAGGATATTTCCGTACAGCTGACCGGTGTGGATGAATTGTATAATTCGTATAACCTCAAGGTCATCAGCGGCGCGGACGAGACAGTAGATGTCCGTGTATTCGGCTCAAGCAGCCGCCTTGCAACGTTGACTGCATCACAGATCAAGGTCAAGGCAGATGTCAGCGAGAGTATCACGGCGCCTGGCGTTTATGAGATCGCATACCATGTTATTCTGCCGGAAAGCGGCATGACATGCGTTGGTCGTTCGCCGGAAACCATTTCGGTTACCGTCGACAGTGTGGAAACCAAGACAGTACCGGTTTCGCTAAATCTCAGCGATGATGCGGCAAAAGGATATGTCTTTGAACAGCCGACGCTGTCCGTGGAGTCGGTCGAAATTTCAGGTCCGGAGACGGCGCTGGATAAGGTCACCTCCGCAGTGATTAATATCGATACCTCTGACCTGAAGGATACGCTGACCGAAAACTATACCTACAAGCTGGTTGATAAAAATGGTCAGGCGGTGGATACGACCAATATCTCCCGCAGTGTAGCAAGCATTGCAGTCACCATTCCGGTAAAGCAGGTCAAGTCTGTACCGCTCAAGGTCACGATTGCCCCGGAGAATGCCGAGACTGATATTTCAACAACGATTTCCCCAAAGAGTGTCGAGATCATCGGTGATCCGTCCACTGTCAGCGGGATTGATTCCATCGTTCTCGGTGCAGTGAATGCCAATACCGCAGAGGATGGCGATACGTTTGAGTTTGACATCAGCGTGCCGACCGGCGTGAGACTGAACGACGGACAGCCCACCTCGGCGACAGTCACGGTATCGGTTGCATCGGACGCACGGGAGACATTTGAAATCACAGATATCAGCCTGAACGATATCAACAAAGACGAAAATGCAGAGGTTTCGCTGGAAACAAATTCGCTGCAGGTAACACTCAGCGGCACCAGAAAGCAGTTGGAGGCTGTGGATGCATCGGATATCAGCGCCGTAGCAGAAATCGCCTCGGCTGACCTGTCGGATGGACAGCACACCATCGGAGCTACCATCAGCAGCCCGGATAACACGACTGTTATCGGCACTTACAGCGTAACCGTTCGGATTACAAGGCCATGAGTATACTGATTCACAATATCCGCTTGCCGCTGGAGGCGTCCGACCAGGACGCCTTTGCGGCGGCGTGGAAAAAATGCGGACTACATCGCCGGGAGGTCATGCAGTCGCATATTTATCGTGCATCGATCGATGCGCGTCGCGGGCGTATGAGCCGGGTACTGACTGTTTTGCTGGATTTAAAGGACGCAGAGCGGGAAGCGGCGCTTGTCGCGCAGACGGACAGGTCGGATGTGCGATTGAAAAAGCCGGTATCTGCGCCGGTTCCGATTGGAACTGTGCAGCTGGCACACCGCCCGGTGGTTGTCGGACTCGGCCCGGCGGGGCTGTTTGCCGCATATGTGCTGGCGAAAAACGGCTACCGCCCGATCATCCTTGAGCGCGGACAGGCAATCGAGAGCCGTGACCGTGCTGTGGCACTGTTTTCCAATGGTGGTGCTTTTGACCCATCGAGCAATATCCAATTTGGCGAAGGCGGCGCGGGGGCCTATTCTGATGGTAAGCTGACCTCGCGTATCAACGACCCGATGTGTGAGCTGGTGCTGCATACGCTTGTGCAGTACGGTGCACCACGGGAGATTTTGTTTCAGGCGAAGCCACATATCGGGACGGATATTTTAAAGCAGGTCGTGCGCGCCATGCGTGAGGACATTGTCCGCATGGGCGGTGAAGTGCGGTTTGGCTGTACACTGACCGGCATTGTCCAAAAAGACGGCGTGTTGACGGGAGTGGTCACAAGCGGCGGAGATTTGGCGTGTGAACGGCTGATTTTAGCGATCGGGCACAGTGCACGCGATACCTTTGAAAACCTTTATGCGCAGGGCGTTTATTTTGAGCCGAAGCCATTTTCAGTCGGCGCGCGCATTGAGCATTTGCAGCAGGAGCTTGACCGCAGCTTATATGGAAAATTTGCCGGGCATCCGGCACTGCCACCGGCAGAATATACGCTGTCGCATCGTGAAAATGGACGCGGCTGCTATTCCTTCTGCATGTGCCCCGGCGGACAGGTCGTTGCGGCACAGAGCGAGCCGGATACCGTCGTGACCAACGGCATGAGCTATCATGCCCGGAACGGCAAGAACGCAAATGCTGCGATCGTCGTTTCTGTTGACCCGGCGGATTATCCGACAGGAGATGCACTGGGAGGCATTGCATTCCAGCGGCAGATCGAGCGCAGCGCGTTTGCGGCAACCGGCAGCTACCGTGCACCCTGTCAGCGGGTCGGAGATTTTCTGGAGGGCAGGCGTTCCAAAACGCATGGCGCCGTGCTTCCAACTTACCCGATTGGCGTGCAATACGGCACACTGGAGGGAATCCTGCCGGATTTTGTACTTCAGCAAATGCAGACAGGGTTGCGCGTGTTTGGCAGAAAAATCCGCGGCTTTGATGCGGCGGATGCACTGCTCACCGGACCGGAAACACGAACCAGTTCGCCGGTGCGCATCGCGCGGTTGGATAACCGCCATAGCAGATGGATATCCGGCTTGATCCCATGCGGGGAAGGCGCAGGCTATGCGGGCGGTATTATGAGCGCGGCTGTAGATGGCATCGGCTGTGCACAGCAGATTTTACAGGAATTTTGTCCTTTTGAAGAAAGGAGAGCATGATACATGCAGCAGACAGCAACAGTGATGAAGCTCCTGCCGGGAAACAAGGCAGAATTGCAGGTGCACCGCACCACGGCATGCGGGCATGACTGTTCCAAATGCGGCGGCTGCGGCGAGCTGGTAACAAAGCCGATCCGTGTTATCGCAACCAATTCCATCGGAGCAGATGTCGGTGATTCCGTCGTGATTACGGGCAGTACAAAGCAGGTGCTCGGTCTGGCAGCGGTCGTATATATTGTGCCGTTTGTATTGTTTTTTGCGCTGTATGCGGTTGCCGCAGTGGCATCCCTGCCGATTCCGGAGCTTTGGGCATGTGCAGGCTTTGTCCTCGGCATTTTGGGCGCAATATGGGTAAACAAACGCCAGAAAAACGCAGAGCCGGTTTATACTATTTCCAAACTGTAAACTTTCAGGGCTGGCATTCGTGTCAGCCTTGTATTTGTTGGAAAGATACAGTAAAATGTAGGATAGAGGTGAGGCTGTACCATGTTTGGATTTGTACGCCCGCTTCGCGGCGAGCTGAAGGTTCGTGAATGGGAACGCTTCCAAAGTGTCTACTGTGGGCTGTGCCATACGACACGCCGGCATTACGGATTGATGCAAACGGTCATGCTCAGCTATGACTGCACGTATCTTGCACTGGTACTGGATGCGTTGGAGCCAGATGGCGGCGGGAACTGCAAAAAGCGGTGCATCATGCATCCGCTGCGGCGCAGAAACTGTGCATGTGAAAGTGCCGGCATGCTGCGTGCGGCTGCAGTGAGCGTCATCCTGACATGGCACAAGCTGCAGGACACCATCGCAGATGAACGCGGATGGAAACGCTTTGGCGCAAAGCTGCTGGGGCTGTTTTTGCGGCGCGGCTATCGAAAGGCAGCGCGTGACCTGCCGGGATTTGATCGCAGTACACATACAGAGCTGCTGCGTCTGGGCGAGCTGGAACAGCAGAAAACGGCGTCGCTCGATCGTCCGGCGGATGCATTTGCAGGGATTCTGCGTGCGGCTGTCGCCGGATACGGCACACAGGGGCGCGTTCTGGAGGAAATGTTTTACCATACCGGGCGGTGGATCTATCTGATCGATGCATGCGATGACATCGCGGAGGATTTTCAGTCCGGCAGCTATAACCCGGTGATTCTGCGCTGGGGACTGGAACAGCCGTCGCTGGAGCCGGTGAAGCAGGAAATGAACCATACGCTGATGCAGTCGCTGGCGGCATCCTATCATGCATATGTACTGCTGCAGCTGTACCGCGATACGGGGATAATAGAGAATATATTGTGCCAGGGGCTGCCCGAAGTGACACGGCAGGTACTCGACGGCACGTTTTTAAATAACGGAGGAAAGAACAGGCATGGATCCATATAAAGTTCTGGGCATTTCGCCATCGGCTTCGGATGATGAGGTCAAGCGTGCATATCGCGACCTCGCGCGGAAATATCATCCGGATAATTATGTCAACAATCCGCTTGCAGATCTTGCAAAGGAAAAAATGCAGGAGATCAACGACGCATACGACACCATCATGAAGCAGCGGCAAAGCGGCGGCGCTTCCGGTGGGCAGTATGCCGGCACACAGCAGCAGCAGAACAACAGCAGTAGCTATTCTTCTGGCTATGCGGGACCGAATGCGGGTGTGTACAATCAGGTGCGCAATGCGATCAACGTAGGCAATGTTGGCATGGCGGAGGAGCTGCTCTCCCGTATCTCCCAGCGTGATGCAGAGTGGCATTTTTTGCGGTCAAACGTCTGCTACCGCAAGGGCTGGTTTGATGAAGCTGTGCAGGAGATCAATCAGGCGTGTGCAATGGCGCCGAACAATATGGAATACCGCCGCATGCAGCAGGTATTGCAGAACAGCGCCGCATATGGCGGCTATCGTCCCATGCAGCAAAATGATGCAATGGACTGCTGTACGCAGATGCTGTGCCTGAACTGCCTGTGCAATTGCTGTGGTGGCGGAGGCTGCTGATATGGAACGCAATACAAAGAATAAAACGCTGACACTCTGTGCGATGATGACGGCACTCGGACTGTTGTGCCTGCTGATGGCGGCAATGATGCCGGGAATGCGGCTCGCGTTTACAGCGATCGCCGGTGTTGTCGCAGCTATTGTTGTTGTACACGGCAATCTGGGTTATGGCTTGCTGGCTGTTATCGCAACGGCAATACTGGGACTGCTGCTGGTTCCGGCGAAGGAGATTGTTCTGCTGTATGCAGCATTTTTCGGGCCGTATACACTGGTAAAAAATCTCATCGAGCGGTTGAAAAAGCTCCCGCTGGAGTGGGTGCTCAAGCTGCTGTTTTGTGCAGCAGATGCAGCGCTGTTGTTCCTGTTTGCCGATCAGGTGGCGGCCATGGTGCCGGAAATGCTGGCAGCGCATATCTGGCTGTTCCTTCCGGCAGTATTGATTGTTTTCGTGGCGTATGACATCGTTTTTTCCAAGCTGATCGCATATGTCTTTAAGCGGATGCATATTTGAATATTGTAGGTGTAAAAATCACCAGTTAAATGTGGAAAATAAAAAAATAATTGTGCATAATCGATGAAAATAGCCCGTTTCGCTTGAACAGAAGTGAGGCGGGCTGTTAAAATGTAGCATAGACCCTTTTCAGCAGGAAGATGAATGGTAAAAAGGTCTGTAATTATTTCAGATATGGGAGGAATTTTCCTTGAAGAGCATGACCGGATACGGACGCGCCCGTCAGACGCTGCATGAGCGTGATATTACGGTGGAGCTGCGTGCTGTCAATCACCGTTATCTGGATATCAATGTAAAGGCGCCGCGCATTTACGGATTTCTGGAGGATGCGGTGAAGACCGCCGTCGGTAGAATGATTGCCCGCGGCAAGGTGGATGTATTTATTTCGATCGATTCCAGCGCATTGGGCGATGTTAAAATTTCATTGAACCACAAAATACTGGAGAGCTATCTGGATGCGCTGCATGAAATGCGCGATCGGTATGAACTGGCAGACGACATCAGCGTGATGCGTCTGGCGCGTCTGCCGGATGTATTTTCTTCGGAAAAGCAGGAAGCGGATGCTGACGAGCTGACAAAGGATGTGCTGGAGGTATTACAGGCTGCAGGGGCGGATTTCTGTACTATGCGTGAGCGCGAGGGCGCAAAGCTGCGGGATGATATCCTGTCCCGTGGACAGACGATCCTGAAGCTGGTTGCCGAGGTCGAGGAGCGCTCGCCGAAGGCAGTGGAGGAATATCGCGCCAAGCTGACGGCTCGGATGAATGAGGTACTGGCGGATACCACGATCGACCCGCAGCGTATTCTGGCAGAAGCTGCTGTCTATGCAGACCGCACGGCGGTGGATGAGGAAACCGTCCGCCTGCGCAGCCATATGCACCAGATGGAGATCATGGCGGCAGAGAACAGGCCGATTGGGCGCAAGCTGGATTTCCTGGTACAGGAAATGAACCGTGAAGCCAATACCATCGGCTCAAAGGCAAATGATATGGAGCTTGCGAAGATCGTGGTCGACATCAAGTCGGAGATCGAAAAGATCCGCGAGCAGGTCCAGAATATCGAATAACAGAGGGTGAAAGCTGATGAAGCTCATCAATATAGGATTTGGCAACATGGTTTCCGCAGACCGCCTGATCGCGATTGTTTCACCGGATTCTGCGCCGATCAAGCGCATTGTTCAGGAAGCGCGCGAGCGCAATATGCTGATCGATGCGAGCTATGGTAGGCGTACCCGCGCAGTGATCGTGATGGACAGTGACCATGTCGTGCTGTCTGCTGTGCAGCCGGAAACCATTTCCGGAAGAATTGACAACCGGGGAACAGAAGGCGAGGCGAATACGGATGAGTAAACAGGGAATTTTGTTTGTCGTCACCGGTCCGTCCGGCGTCGGCAAGGGTACGGTATTGACAAAGGTACGTGAACGCAAGGAGCTGTACTTTTCGATTTCTGCAACGACCCGCAAGCCGCGCGAAGGCGAGCAGGACGGCGTGCATTACTATTTCCTGACGAAGGAGCAGTTTGAGCAAAAGGTTGCAGAGGGTGGCTTTTTGGAGCACGCGCAGTTCAGCGGCAACTACTATGGCACACCGGCGGAGCCTGTCGATCGCCAGCTAAAGGAAGGAAAGGATATCCTCCTTGAGATCGAGGTGCAGGGCGCCATGCAGGTCAGGGAAAACCGCCCGGACGCAGTACGCATTTTTCTCGCGCCGCCGAGCTTTGCTGAGCTGGAGAAGCGCCTGACTGGACGCGGCACAGAGGATGCGGAGGCGATCCGCCTGCGTTTGGAGACTGCGAAGCACGAGCTGACGCTGGCGCCGCAGTTTGATTATATCGTTGTAAACAATACCGTCGAGCAGGCAGTCTCAGATGTGCTGGCAATCATGCAGGCAGAGGCGTGCCGCGCGGCAAGAACGCAAATAGACTAACCAAGTTTGCGGCAGATCAGCCGCAATATGATAGAAGGAGCGTAATTTATTATGTTAAAGCCATCGATGCAGGAGCTGATGAAGAGGGTAAACAACCGTTATCTGCTGGTCAATTTGTCAGCGCAGCGCGCGCGTGACCTTTCCGCAGCGGAGGAGACTGCAGAGCAGCCGCTGGAGGAAAAGCCGATTAAGATCGCATTGGATGAGATCTGTAATGGCAAGATCGAGTATCGTCAGGGACCGAAGCCGGCGCCGGAACCGGAGCAGGACATTCTGGCAGCCGCGGTAGCAGAGGATCTGGAGGAAGCAGATGATGAACTGCTGACAGAAGAAGATGCGGAGCCGGAAGCAGATGCATCGGCAGAGCTGACGTTGGAGGAGCTGTAAGAGATGGATTTTTCCGGTAAAACCGTCGTTCTCGGCGTAACCGGGGGCATTGCAGCATATAAGTCGTGCGATCTGGTGAGCAGGCTGCGTAAGAAAAATATCAACGTTCATGTTATCATGACCGCACATGCCTGCGAATTTGTTAAGCCCCTGACCTTTGAGGTGCTGTCCGGTGCGCGCGCTGTGACCGACCAGTTTAACCGCGATTTTCCGTGGGAAGTCGAGCATATTGCACTGGCGAAGGCAGCGGATGTTTTCGCAGTTGTCCCGGCAACAGCGAACATTCTGGGCAAATATGCGCATGGTATCGCGGATGATATGCTGTCCACAACGCTGCTGGCAACACGTGCACCGGTTCTGTTTGCGCCTGCGATGAATACTGCCATGTATGAAAATCCGGCGGTACAGGACAATATCGCAGCGCTCAAGGCGCGTGGATGTCTGTTTGTGGAGCCTGCCTGCGGGCATCTGGCGTGCGGAGATACCGGACGCGGCAAGCTGGCGGATGTGGAAACCATCGAGCAGGCGATCCTCGATGCATTGACCGAAAAGGATATGCAGGGGATGCATGTTACAGTAACGGCGGGGCCGACGCGCGAGGCGCTCGACCCGGTGCGCTTCCTGTCCAACCATTCTACCGGCAAGATGGGTTATGCCATTGCGCGCAGCGCAAAAATGCGCGGTGCGGTAGTCACACTGATTACCGGCCCGGTCGCATTGCCGCCGGTGGACGGCGTAAAGATGGTACCGGTCACATCCGCTTGTGATATGGAGCAGGCAGTAATGGACGCGCTGCCGCAGTCAGATATTGTCATCAAGGCCGCAGCGGTCGGCGATTACCGTCCGCAGGAGTGCAAGCAGGACAAGATCAAGAAGCATGACGAGGATATGTCGGTTGCGCTGGTGCGCAACCCGGATATCTTGGCGGAGATCGGACGCAAACGGCGGGATGACCAGGTGATCTGCGGCTTTTCAATGGAGACGCGTGATCTGATGGAAAATTCCACAAAAAAATTGAAAAATAAAAATTGTGACGTGATCGTCGCAAATAATTTAAAGGTAGAGGGCGCAGGCTTTGCGGGTGATACGAACGTGGTCACGCTGCTGTATCGTGACGGTACGGTAGAGCCGCTTGAGCTGATGGGTAAGGACAGTGTGGCAGATATTCTGTTGGACCGTCTGGCAGCGTTGTACGCCCGCAAGCAGTCGTGATGGAGACGGTCTGCCGCGTCGCCATTTCCGGCGCAAAATATGCGTTTGACCGCCTGTATGATTACGATATCCCTGCGGTGTTGCAGGGACAGGTGCAGCCGGGGATGCGCGTCATTGTGCCGTTTGGAAAGGGAAGCCAGACCCGGGAAGCGATCGTTGTGCGCATGGGCCGCGACCCAAAGGCGGAATATGAACGCAAGGAGATTTGCCGCGTACTGGATCAGCAGCCGGTTTTGGATGAAAAGCTGCTCAAGCTGGCGGCGCATATGTGCTCGACGCTGTTCTGCACGTTTTATGACTGCGCACGTGCCATGCTGCCGGCTGGCCTGTGGTTTCATCGGACGGAGCGGTATACGCTTTGCGATTCTGTTTCTGAGGAGGAGCGCAGTAAGCTGGCAGAAGAAATACCGGTGTTGCGGCTGTTCACCAAACGCAAGCGCGCGATGACCGTAAAGGAAATTGCAAAAAAATGCGGCGGCACGTTGCCGTTGGAGGAATTACAGACGCTGTGTGCGCGCGGCATTTTGACGCAGACCAGTGAATTTGACCGCCGCATTGGCGACAAGACTGTCACGATGTATGCGCTTGCGCTGCCGGAAACAGAAGCGATGGCAGCAGCGGAGCGGGGCAGAAGCCCGGTGCGCATGGATGTGGTCAGCGCGCTCATCCATGAGGGCAGTATGAGCCGGTCGGATTTGCAGTATATGACAGGGGCAAGTACGGCTGTCCTGCGTGCAATGGTAAACAAAGGGCTGCTACAGCAGTGGGAAGAGGAAACTTTCCGTCTGCCGGAGCAAATGGAGCTGCCGCCCAAGCGGAATTATGTGCTCAGCCCATCCCAGCAGCAGGCATATGCGCGCATGGAACCGCTGCTGCTGTCAGATCAGCCGCAGGCAGCGCTGCTGTTTGGTGTTACGGGCAGCGGAAAGACGTCGGTTTACATCCGGCTGATTGAACGCACGCTGCAAGAGGGCAAAAGCGCGATTGTGCTTGTGCCGGAGATTGGTCTGACCCCGCAGCTGATCTGCCGGTTTATGGCACAGTTCGGAGAATGTACGGCGGTACTGCATTCAGCGCTGTCAGTGGGGGAACGGTATGACAGCTGGAAACGCATCCGTTCCGGCGCGGCGAGCGTCATAGTCGGTACACGCTCTGCTGTTTTTGCCCCGGCGCAGAAGTTGGGGCTGATTATCCTGGATGAAGAACAGGATGATGCATATAAATCGGAAAACAGCCCGCGCTATCACGCGCGTGATGTGGCGAAATATCGGGCGGTGCAGGAAAAGGCACTTATCGTGCTTGGCTCCGCAACGCCGTCGGTCGAGACATTTTACGGTGCGGAGACGGGAAAGTATCCCATGCTCGCGCTGCGTGAGCGGTATGCCGGCACACAGCTGCCGGAAGTCACGATTGCGGATATGCGCGGTCTGACCCGGCAGGGCTATGCCAGTGCAGTCGGCCCGGTGCTGCGGCAGGCAATCGATACCTGCCTGCGGGAAAAGCACCAATGTATCCTGTTCCTTAACCGCCGCGGCGCGGCAAAGCAGGTAACCTGCACGGCCTGCGGCTGGATACCGGAATGTCCGTCTTGCAGCGTTTCCATGACTTATCACTCCGCAAACCATCGGCTGATGTGCCATTACTGCGGACACAGCGAACCGCTGCCCCGCATCTGTCCGGTATGCGGCAGTACGCATTTAAAGACCGATGGCGTGGGCACACAGCGGCTGGAGGAAGAGCTGCATGAGATGTTCCCCGAAGCGGGGATTTTGCGCATGGACGCCGACACGACAACGACAAAAGGCTCGCATGCGCGGCTGCTGGAACAGTTTGCCGCCGGGGAAGCGGATATCCTGCTCGGCACGCAGATGGTGACGAAAGGGCTGGATTTTGACAATGTATCGCTGGTTGGCATTGTAGACGCGGATCAGGCGCTGTTTGCGCAGGATTACCGCGCGCGGGAACGGACGTTTTCACTTTTGACACAGGTCGTCGGGCGTGCCGGAAGACGCGGCACGCAGGGACATGCGGTGATCCAGACCTATTGCCCGGAAAATCCGGTGATTTTAAATGCTGCGCGGCAGGATTATGAACGCTTTTATGAAGCAGAGATCGAGGTGCGGCGCGCATTGCAGTGCCCGCCTGTGGCGCAGATCGTATCGCTGACTGCGAGTGCAGAACGCGAACGGGATGTTCTCGATGCGTTGGTGACGGTAAAGGCGCGGCTGGAAAGCCTGATGGCGGGACAGTTCGCGGATTTCTGTTATCCGGTGCTCGGTCCTGCGCCTGCGCCGGTCTTGCGTGTACAGA
Source organism: Eubacteriales bacterium (assembly GCA_030540435.1). Classification (GTDB taxonomy): domain Bacteria; phylum Bacillota; class Clostridia; order Oscillospirales; family Butyricicoccaceae; genus Butyricicoccus_A. The sequence continues at coordinate 23,997 of JAUNWG010000003.1, read as the reverse complement.
ACCGGTATCGGTATCATCTGTTTATCCGATGCCCGGACGGGAAACGCAGGCGGGAACTGATCGGCGGCGTGCTGCGGGAGTTTGCCGCAAACAGTAAATTCCGGAAAGTCGCGCTGTATGCCGACATCAACCCGATGCAGCTGTAAAGATAAAATAATGAAGTTAGATAGTTTAGATGGATAGAAGGAGGCTTGCCTTATGGCAGTTAGAGAGATCATTCGTGATCCAGATCCGATTTTGTATAAAAAGTGCCATCCGGTCACAAAATTTGATAAGCGGCTTGGTAAAATTCTGGACGACATGGCGGAGACGATGCTTGCCGCAAACGGCGTCGGGCTTGCCGGCCCGCAGATTGGCCTGATGCGCCGCGTCTGTGTTGTACTGGACATTTTTGAAGATGACCGCATCATTGAGCTAATCAATCCGGAGGTCGTAGAGGCAGAGGGCGAACAGACCGGTTCGGAGGGCTGCCTGAGCTTTCCGGACAAGTTTGGCATTGTGACCCGGCCGCAGATCGTAACAGTCCGTGCACAGGACCGCAATGGCGAGTGGTTTACCGTAAAGTCCCACGACCTGACCGCACGTGCATTCCTGCATGAGATCGATCATTTGGACGGACATGTCTTTACTGAGAAGGTATCGAGATATATCGATCCGGAAGCAGAGGGCGGCGAGGAAGAATGAGGATCGTCTTTATGGGCACGCCGGATTTTGCCGTTCACTCGCTGGAACGTCTGATCGCGGATGGGCATGAAATTGTCGGCATCTTTACCCAGCCGGACAAACCGCAGGGGCGCAAGATGAAGCTGATGCCGCCACCAGTCAAGCAGTTGGCTTTGACGCATGATATTCCGGTGTATCAGCCGGATACGTTTAAAAATGAAAGCCAGCTGGCGCTGCTGCAGGAGCTGGCGCCGGAGGTCATCGTTGTTGTCGCGTATGGCAAGCTGCTGCCGGGCTATGTGCTCGATCTGCCGAAATACGGCTGTATCAATGTGCACGGTTCTCTGCTGCCAAAATACCGCGGCGCGGCGCCGGTGCAGTGGATGGTGCTCAACGGCGAAAAGACGGCAGGTGTGACAACGATGTACATGGATCGCGGGCTGGACACCGGCGATATCCTGTTGATGCGCGAGACTGCGGTCGGTGAAAATGAAACGGCGGGTGAGTTGTTTGACCGTTTGGCAGCAATGGGCGCCGACCTGATTTCCGAAACGCTCGACCGCTTGCCGGAGGGCATTGAACGCACGCCACAGGACGAGAGCCAGTCCACCTATGTTTCCGTGCTGGATAAACACATGGCTGTGGTCGACTGGTCCAAGCCTGCACAGCAGGTGCATAACCTGATCCGCGGCCTTGATCCGTGGCCGGTAGCGCTGACAACCCGTGATGGCGGGCGGCTCAAACTATTCCAGTCACGTATGACGGACCGCACAGCAGATGTACTGGCGGGAACAGTCGTAGAAGCGGACCCAAAGACGGGCCTGTTTGTGGCTTGCGGCGATGGCAAGGTGCTGCAGGTTTTGGAAGTACAGATGGTCGGCAAAAAGCGCATGGCTGCCGGGGATTACCTGCGCGGACATGCGATACCAGCAGGGACCGTTCTGGGGAACTGATTTTAAAAATATAAGGAGGTCTGTCGTGTATTACGGCTATGGCTATGGCGGATACATGGGGAATACCGGCGGGTGGTATATGATCTGGTTGATCCTCATGGTGGTCTGTTTTGTCTTTGCTTCATGGGCACAGGTATCTGTGTCGTCTAATTTTAAGAAGTATTCCCAGGTCATGACGCGCCGCGGTCTGACCGGCATGCAGGCAGCACGCGCTGTCCTACAGGCAAATGGTGTAACAGACGTGCAATTTGCGCAGATCAGCGGCAATCTAACGGATAACTATAATCCACGGACAAATGTAATCAGCCTGTCAAGTCAAGTATATGGCGTCAGCTCAGTGGCGGCAGTGGGTGTCGCGGCACATGAGGCGGGACATGCTGTGCAGTATGCAAAGGGCTATGCGCCCATCCGTCTGCGCAATGCGATCATTCCGGTATGCAGCTTTGGTTCACGGCTGTCGTGGCCGATGCTGGTCATTGGTCTGGCACTGGGCGCTTCCTCGTTGGTGGGGATCGGCGTGCTGCTGTATGCACTGGCAACACTGTTTCAAGTCGTTACACTGCCGGTGGAGATCAACGCATCCCGCCGTGCGCTGCAGGCGCTGGAGATGCAAGGACTTCTCACAGAAGAAGAGCTGCCAATGGCGCGCAAAACGCTGACAGCGGCGGCAATGACCTATGTAGCGGCGCTCGCGACCTCGCTGGTGCAGCTGCTCCGGTTAATTTTGATCCTGCTTTCGTCAAACAACGGAAGGGGTGGACGCCGCCGTGGCTGAGAGATCAACGGCAAGGGAAGCGGCGGCACGTGCACTGTTTGCAATTCGTGAAAATGAGGCATGGAGCGCACCGGCTCTGAAAAAATACGCAGCAGGTCTGCCACCGCGCGACGCCGGGCTGGCGACAACACTGGTCAATGGTGTGCTGCAAAACCAGTCCATGTGTGATTTTTACCTTGCGCATTTTTCAAAAATACGGCTGAAAAAGGTCGAGCCACGGGTGCTGGATATCCTGCGGCTGGGTGTATACCAGATTGTCTGGCTGGACCGTATCCCGGACGCGGCAGCGGTAAATGAGAGCGTCCGGCTTGTGCGCGATCTATGTCATGGCAACAAGCAAACAATCGGCTATGTCAACGGTGTGCTGCGCGCGGTCGTACGCAGCGCCGACCATCTGCCGCAGCCGAACTGCGCAACCAAGGCGGAATATTATGCCTTGCGCTACAGCCATCCCCAGTGGCTGGTGGAGCGATATCTCAAACAATTCGGGCTGAAACAGACACGGCTGCTGCTGGAGGCGGACAACCAGCCTGCGCCGACCATTCTGCGTGTCAATACCCTGCGGGCGGATACCGAGCAAGTGCTGGCAGAGCTGGCGCAGCAGGGCGTGCAGGTGCAGAAGCACAGCACAATCCCCAATTGCCTTGTGGCGTCGGGAACGGGAAGCATCGAAAAGCTGCCTGCCTTTGCCGAAGGCCGCGTTACGGTGCAGGACGGCGCGAGCCAGATGAGCGTTTATGCACTCGACCCGCAGCCTGGGAGTAAAGTGCTGGACTGCTGCGCTGCACCGGGCGGCAAGAGCTTTTTCATTGCCGCATACATGAAAAACACAGGAACGGTCGTTTCCTGCGACATTTTTGACCATAAGCTGCAAAAAATCCGCGAAGGCGCGGACCGCTTGGGCTTGACAGGTATTCAAACGGAATTACAGGATGCATCGGTTTTTCGCCCGGAATGGGAAGAGCAATTCGCTTATGTCCTGTGCGATGTGCCATGCTCCGGCATGGGTATCATACGGAAAAAGCCGGAGATCCGCTATAAGGATGAAAAAGCGCTCCGCAGCCTGCCAGCGATTCAGAGCGCGATTTTGGAAAATGCCTGCCGCTATGTACAGCCGGGCGGCACGCTGGTATATTCCACCTGTACGCTGTTGCAGGAGGAGAACGAAGATACTGTGAATTGGTTTGTACAGGCGCATCCGGAGTTTGAAAAAGAGGCATTTTCGCTTCCGGTATGCGAACAGCCTGTGGAGGGCTGTGTTACACTGCTGCCGCAGATTCATGATACAGATGGATTTTTTGTTGCAAAATTCCGCAAAATGGCTTACTATAAAAGCGGCAGTACAATCACAGACGCATTGGAGAAGCATTTATGACAAAGCCTGAAATTAAATGCAGGACGCTGCCGGAGCTAAAGACAGAGCTGCGCGATATGGGGGAGAAGCCCTTTCGTGCGGCGCAGATTTTTCAATGGCTGCATCAGGGTGTCAGCTCATTTGACGAAATGACAAATGTGTCAAAGGCATTGCGTGCGAAGCTGGCGGAAGAATATCTGCTGACTGCGCCGAAAATTTTGCGCAAGCAGGTTTCGCAGGTGGACGGTACGATCAAATACTTATGGGAGCTGCATGACGGCAACTGCATTGAGAGCGTGTTCATGCGCTATCATCATGGCAATACAGCCTGTGTATCCTCACAGGTCGGCTGCCGGATGGGGTGCAAGTTCTGCGCTTCCGGCATTGGCGGGCTGGTGCGCAGTCTGTCTGCGGGTGAGATCCTCGACCAGATCCTGTTCATGCAGAAGGATACCGGTGAGCGGATATCCAATATTGTCCTGATGGGGACAGGCGAGCCGCTGGATAATTATGATAATGTGCTGCGCTTCATCCGACTGGTTGGCGCGGAGGAGGGGCTACACATCGGGCAGCGGCATATTTCACTTTCCACTTCAGGGTTGGCAGATCAAATTGACCGCTTAGCGGAGGAAAAGCTGCAAATTACGCTGTCGATTTCCCTCCATTCGCCGGATAATGAAAGCAGGAGTGCAACGATGCCGGTGAATAACAGCTATCCTGTCGAGCGTCTGATGGAATCGTGCCGCAGGTATTTTGACATGACAGGCCGCCGTATCTCGTATGAATATACTATGATCGACGGCGTGAGCGACCGGCCGTGGCAGGCGAAAAAACTCGCGGCGCTGCTGCATGGCCGCCCGGCGCATGTCAATTTAATTCCCTTAAACCACGTTACGGAGAGCGGGCTGCATACTTCGACGAAGGAGCATGTTGCAGCTTTTCAAAATATTTTGGAAAAGAACGGAGTCACGGCGACTGTCCGGCGGACCCTTGGGCCGGATATTGACGCATCCTGCGGCCAACTGCGCCGCAGGCATATCGGTGAAACGTTCGGGAAAGAGTGATAGAATGAACGCATATGGCAAAACCGATAAAGGTCTGGTTCGCGCCAATAACCAGGACACCTTCCGCACGGAGCTGAACGAAAATGGATTGGGCTTTGTTGTTCTTTGCGATGGCATGGGAGGTGCGCGCGCAGGAAACATAGCGAGCGAACGCGCAGCGGAACGCTTTTTGAAGGAGGTGCAGGCGGCAAAGCCGGACGAGGCAGATGCCGATACCCTTTCCGGCATCGTGGAACGGGCGGTTGCAGCGGCAAACCAGGAGGTTTATGAACTGTCACAGTCGTCTGCGGCGTATAACGGCATGGGTACTACACTGGTAGGCGGCATCTGTGCGGGAGACAAGGTTATCCTTGCAAATGTCGGCGATTCACGTGCGTATCTGGTTGATGGCGCCTCCATCGCACAGATGACCTCTGACCATTCGCTTGTTGCGGAAATGGTCCGTACCGGCAGGCTGAGCGAGGAGGATGCAAAGGTTTATCCGGGACGCAACCTGATTACACGCGCCATCGGCGTGGACGCAGAGGTGCAGGCGGACCTGTATCAGATCACGATTCATGACGGCCAGACACTGCTGCTGTGCTCGGATGGATTGTGTGGTCTGGTGACAGACGCGGAAATTGCTGCGGCGGTTGCGCAGGCAGCAACGCAGGAAGAAGCCTGCGAAAAGCTGATTTCTCTGGCGTGCAGCGCTGGCGGAAGTGACAATATTACGGTTGTTTTGTATACCAAGTAGGAGACGTAAGAATGGAAAGTTATATTGGACATACACTCGGCGGACGGTATGAGGTCCGTGAGATAATCGGAACGGGCGGCATGGCTGTTGTATATAAGGCATACTGCAATGTTCTGAATCGTTATGTTGCCATAAAGGTTCTGAAGGAAGAATTTGCGCAGGATGAGGAATTCCGCAAGCGCTTTTACAATGAGGCGCAGGCGGTAGCAAAGCTGTCGCAGAATAATATCGTGTCGATCTACGACGTATGTCGGGATGAAAATGGCGCGAATTATATCGTCATGGAGCTTTGCGAAGGCGTTACCCTCAAGGATTATCTGCGCAAGAAGCATCACCTGACATGGCAGGAGACATTGTATTTTGCCCAGCAGGTAGCGCGCGCCCTCGACCATGCGCACAGCCGCGGCATCATCCATCAGGATATCAAGCCGCAGAATATTATGTTGCTGCGTGACGGCACGGCAAAGGTGATGGATTTTGGCATTGCAAGCTTTGCCAACAATCAGGAAACACGTAAGGTCACGAGCGAGGCTATCGGTTCGGTGCACTATATTTCCCCGGAGCAGGCGAAGGGCATCACGGCGGACTTCCGCACGGATCTGTACTCACTGGGCATTGTCATGTATGAGATGCTGACTGGTACGCTGCCGTTCCGCGGAGAAACTGCGGTTGCAGTTGTCATGCAGCACATGAATACTGTACCGCCGGTACCCAGCTCCCTTGTGCCGGAAATTCCGAAGGCGATGGATGAGATCGTTATGCATGCGATGTGTGCCAACGTCAGCCAGCGGTATAGCTCTGCATTGGATATGTACCGTGATATGGAGCGCTTGCGTTCCAATCCAAATCTGGAGCTCAATTATTCCGGTCACAACAGTGATCTCGATGCAACAAGGGCAATTCAATATGATGACGAGGCTACCCAGCTGCTGCGTTCCGTCGACGATGGACAGCAGACGCAGTATGTCCCGCATCCGACGGAGAATACTGCACCGCCGCAGCAGAAAAAGCGCGTTTATCAACCGGTCGAAGAGGACGAAGACGATGCGGATGAAGTCGAAGAGCCGGTCAGCGTAAAGCGCACCAGAACGAAGAAAAAGGGCGGCAGCGGAAAGATCGTCGTCGGCGTGATCATTGTTGCGCTTCTGGCAGCGGTTGCTTACATGGCGTCCGGCCTGTTTGGCGGAGAGAAGGAAATGGTTTCCGTACCGAATTTCATCTCGCTGAATTACGAGGAGGATGTCAAGGGCAATAACCAATATAGTGATTTTACCATCCGCGTCAGCACCCGTAAGGACAGCAGCGGTGACTACGAGGAGGGCGAGATCATCGATCAGGACCCGCAGGCAGAGACACAGGTTGAAAAGGGTTCGACCGTAACGCTGACGGTAGTGTCTGTTGATGATGAGGACACAGATGCAGCCAATACGGTTACAGTACCGTCTGTCTATGGCAAGACCTATGAGGATGCACAGAGTGCGTTGCGCGCGCGCGGCTTGCCTGCAACCAAGACGACGCAAAGCTCGGATAGCGTTGCAGAGGGTACTGTCATTGGCAGTGATCCGGAGGCTGGTACAGAGGTTCCAGTAGGCTCGACGGTAACGGTTATCGTTTCCTCCGGCCCGGCGAATACCAACCAGAAGGTACCGGATCTGACCGGTATGACACAGAGCGCAGCGAAGAAGATGCTTGAATCGTATGGATTGGAACTGGGTAATGTATCGCAGGAGGAAAGCGATGCGCCGGCAGGCACTGTCATCAGCCAGACAGTACCGGAAGGAACTGAGGTTGCAAAGGGTACCAAGGTAGGCATTACCATTGCCAAGGCAGCGGAGCAGACACCGGATGAGCCGGATAATCCGGTTGGTTCGGGTACAGTTTCGTTCACCAACTCCAATTCTAAAATTGTTGTACAGCTTCCAACGGACCGTGACACTTGTAATGTCACGGTCTCCGTTGGTGGATCGCAGTTATATAATCACACAGTACGTACCAGCAATGGAACAGCGGAGTGCCGCGTATCTTACAGCGGTGAAAAGCGTGTTGTCGTTACTATAGACGGCGCGACCGTGTACGATCAGGACTATGATTTTGGTTGATGCGCAATGACGATGGATGGTATGATACTCAAGGGGATCGGCGGCTTTTATTATGTTCGTACCGATGCCGGAGTGATAGAATGCAAGGCACGAGGGAAGTTTCGCAAGGCATCGGAAAAGCCAATGATCGGTGATCGTGTAACGATAGAGGTACAGGATGACGGCAGCGGTTATATGATGTCCATTGCACCGCGGCGCAGTGAACTGATGCGCCCGCCTGTTGCAAATGTTGACCAGATTGCCGTCGTATGCAGTGCGGCGCCTCCGGTAACCGAGACGCTGCTCATCGACAAGGTGGCGGCGATTGCGGAACATAAGGGGATCGACACCCTGATCGTAATCAATAAATGTGATTTAAATCGCGGAGACCGGCTGCATGAAATTTATACGCACGCCGGTTTTTCCGTTTTTCGTGTCAGTGCGGAAACGGGAGAGGGGATCGATGACCTGCGCAGCGCTTTGACAGGAAAGATTTCTGCTTTTGCCGGAAATTCCGGCGTCGGAAAATCCAGCTTGCTCAACTGTATCGACCCACAGTTTCAGATGAAAACCGGAGAGATCAGCCGCAAGACCGAACGCGGCAGGCATACGACCCGCCATGTTGAGCTGGTAGAGCTTGCGGGCGGCGGTTTTATTGCGGATACGCCGGGCTTTTCTGCATTCCATACGGAGCAGATGGATCTGGTGCTCAAGGAGGACTTGCAGTATGCCTTCCGAGAATTTGAGCCGTATTTGAACAAATGCCGGTTCACCGGCTGTGCGCATGTCAAGGAAAAAGGCTGCGCAGTGCTTGCAGCCGTTGCCGCAGGAGAAATTGAAAAGGAACGGCATGAAAGCTACTGTCAGCTGTATGAAAGCGTACGGCATATCAAGGAGTGGGAACTGAAATGACAGCATTGATCGTGGCCTCTGCTCCGGAGGAGAATTATGCATATGTGAAGCAGCTGGCGCGGCAGGCAGATTATATTATCTGTGCGGACGGCGGTACGCGGCACACAGCGGCTTGTGGCATCCGGCCTGATCTGGTTATTGGGGATTTTGATTCCGGCAGCCGCCCGGAAGGCGTAGAGGTCATTGCACTCCAGCCGGAAAAGGACGACAGCGATTTGATGTGCTGTACAAAAGAAGCAGTCCGGCGCGGCGCGCATCAAATCTTATATGCGTGTGCATCCGGCGGGCGTATCGACCATTTCCTTTCTAACCTTTCCCTGTTGGAATATCTGCACGGGATGGGTGTGGATGGCGTGTTTTATGACAGCCGCAACCGGGTAACGTTCCACCCCGGCGGCGGGGCGCAGCGCTATACTGCGGATGCTGCGTATCAGTATGTCGGCATTATCCCGTTGGACGCGGAGCTGACTGGCGTAACGCTGCGTGGGCTGAAATATGAGGTGACCGATATCACGGTATCACGTGCGAAGGTGATTACAATATCCAATGAACCGGCAGCGCCGGAATATACGATCGATGTAAGGTCGGGGCGTTCGCTGGTAATTGAAAGCAAAGACAGATAGGGCGTATCTGCAAAGTCGAAACATTGGTTTTCAGGTAACGCCTAACACAGGAGGATTTTGAAATGAACGTTTATAAGACAAGAGGAACCTGTTCCAGAGAAATTCGTTACAGTGTCAAGGACGGCATTGTAGAGCATATTGAGGTAGTCGGCGGCTGCGCAGGTAATCTGTCCGGTATCTGCCGTCTGATCCAGGGTATGCCGGTGGAGCAGGTGATCAAAGCGTTTAAGGGCGTTGACTGCGGCGGACGTGGCACATCATGTCCTGACCAGATCGCATGTGCGCTGGAGCAGGCGGAGTAACAATACGTTTTTTAACAAAACAGGCGGAGCTGTCCGGGGGGGCGGCTCCGCTTTTTTGTGTTGCGTATAGGGTGGGAAAAAGCTGGGAAAAATGGAGGATGAAGGATTTGCAGGGTAAAAATTCATTTTTTCTCCTTAAAAATTAAAAAATGAAATGCAAGTTGCATTCTGAAGAATTGCAGTTTGTGCAAAATGACGCCAGAAGCGCAAAGTTGGAACAAAATTTGTTCAAAGTATGAAAACTTTCGATTCTGTGCCGAAAATGCAAACTTTTTGGTTGAAAAAGGCGGGATATTTCTCTATAATAAAGAACGTTAAAAAGAAATTAGAGCGCGGCGTTACGCAGCCGCAGCGGCGATTCCCGCCAAAATGGTGGTACGCCCGGAAAGGATGATATAGTATGGTTAAACCGATTTCCAAAATTGCAGGTGCAATTGCGCCATCCGCCACATTGGCGATCAGTGCGATGGCAAAGCAGATGAAGGCCGACGGTATTGATGTTGTCAGCTTTGGTGCGGGCGAACCGGATTTCGATACGCCGGAGCACATCAAGGAAGCAGGCATTCAGGCAATCCATGATAACCAGACCAGATATACTCCCGCTGCCGGCATTATGGAGCTGCGCAAGGCGGTCTGCCAGCGTATGAAGGAAGACCTGGGTCTGGATTATCAGCCGAATGAAGTCGTTGTCGCATCCGGCGCAAAGCATAGCGTTTATATTGCGATCATGGTATGTTGTGACCCGGGTGATGAGGTCGTTGTAGCTGCACCGTATTGGCTGAGCTATGCGGAGATGATCCGTATGGCGGGCGCTGTTCCGGTAGAAGTTCATGCAACGGCTTCCGCAAACTTTAAGATCACCGCAGAGCAGCTGGAAGCAGCAATTACCGACAAGACCAAGATGTTCATGCTGAACAGCCCGTCCAACCCGACTGGTATGGTTTATACCAAGGAAGAGCTGGAAGCACTGGCTGCTGTTTGTGAGAAGCATGGCATCTATGTTCTGGTCGATGATATCTATTGCAATCTGGTATATGATGGTATTGAATACACCTCTATGGCGGCTGTATCTCCGGCAATGAAGGAGCAGTGCATTGTTGTCAATGGCGTATCCAAGTCGTATGCAATGACCGGCTGGCGCGTTGGCTACACATTGTCCAATGCGACGGTTGCAAAGGCAATGTCCAGCTATATCAGCCATTCTACCGGCGCACCGGCTACAATGGCACAGTGGGCTGCTGTGGAAGCGCTGTCCGCAGATCAGGGCTCTGTTGAGATGATGCGTCAGCAGTTCGAGAAGCGCCGCAACCATCTGGTTGAGCGTATGAACAAGGTCGAGGGCGTTTCCTGCATCAAGCCGCAGGGTGCATTCTATGTCATGATGGATATGTCCAGCTTCGTCGGAAAGACCATGTATGGCAAGGTTATTGAAAACGACGAAGACTTTGCAGCGCTATTCCTCGAAAAGGGTCTGGTTGCAACCGTACCGTGCACCAGCTTTGCTGCGCCGAACTACCTGCGCTGGTCGTACGCAACCTCTATGGAGCAGATCGACAAGGGCATTGATCGTCTGGAAAAATTCATCGCAAACGCTTGACAGTAATTCCTTCCACATACTACAATATACTTTATAGTGTTGGTTCGGCGCGATTCGACGCCGGGAAAGGAATTTAGTTTATGAGCAACGTATACGAAAGCCCGTTTTGTTCCCGATATGCCAGCCCGGAGATGCTGTATGTCTTTTCTCCGGATATGAAATTCTCCACCTGGCGTCGCCTGTGGGTTTCTCTTGCAAAGGCAGAGAAGGAGCTTGGCCTGCCGATCACGCAGGAGCAGATCGATGAAATGCAGGCAAACATTGACAACATCGATTATGAGGTTGCCAAAAAGCGTGAAAAAGAAGTCCGCCATGACGTTATGGCGCATGTGTATACCTTCGGTAAGGTCGCACCGAAGGCTGCGGGCATCATCCATCTGGGCGCTACCAGCGCATATGTCGGCGATAACACAGACATCATCCAGATGCGCGAGGGTCTGAAGATCGTCCGCAAGAAGCTGGTTGCAGTCATCCGCCGTCTTTCTGCATTTGCACAGCAGTATAAGGATATGCCGACGCTGGGCTTTACCCATTTCCAGCCGGCACAGCTGACGACTGTCGGCAAGCGCGCGACGCTGTGGATCAATGAGCTGCTGATGGATCTGGATGAGATCGAGTTCCGCATTGAGAATATGCGTATGCTCGGTTCGAAGGGCACCACTGGCACACAGGCGAGCTTCATGGAGCTGTTTGACGGCGACCACGATAAGATCCGCAAGATGGAGCAGATGATCGCTGATGACTTTGATTTTCCGGGGGTTGTTCCGGTATCCGGTCAGACCTATTCCAGAAAGATCGACGCACAGGTCGTCGCTACGCTGGGCGGCATTGCACAGTCTGCAAGCAAGTTTGCGACCGATATGCGTCTGTTACAGCATTTGAAGGAGCTGGAAGAGCCGTTTGAAGCGCACCAGATCGGTTCCTCTGCTATGCCGTACAAGCGCAATCCGATGCGTTCCGAGCGCATCTGTTCGCTGGCACGTTATGTTATTGTTGATACCCTGAATCCGGCAGTTACTTCCGCTACCCAGTGGTTTGAGCGTACGCTGGATGATTCCGCCAACAAGCGTATTTCTGTGCCGGAAGCATTCCTTGGCATCGACGCGATCCTGAATATCATGATCAATATTTCCGAAGGCATTGTGGTTTATCCGAAGTCCATTGAAAAGCGCGTCATGAGCGAGCTGCCGTTTATGGCAACCGAGAATATTATGATGAGCGCAGTAAAGCGCGGCGGCAACCGTCAGGAGCTGCATGAGCGCATCCGCGAGCATTCCATCACCGCAGGCAAGCGTGTGAAGGAAGAGGGCTTGGACAACAATATGGTTGACCTGATCGCAAATGACCCGATGTTTGGTCTGACCAAGGAGGAGATCCTTGCGGAGATGGATCCGAAGGCATATATTGGCCGTGCACCGCAGCAGGTCGAGGACTTTATTGCAAACGATGTTATGCCGCGCATTGAGAAGTATCTCGATGATGAGGACATCAAGGTTGAGATCAACCTTTAATCAATCTTTTATTGAAACTATATATCATCCTTTCTGCCGCAGGGACATGTCCCTGCGGCATTTTTTCTCCAAAAGTAAGGGCGGGCTAACAAAATGCGTGACTTGATATAGCTACGTAAAAAAGTGCATAGAATAAGAAACAGTTTGTGGAACAAAAATGCACTTTATTACAATAAAATGGAAATGAGAGAAGATTTCTTGACTTGATTCATGCTGTGTACTATAATAATTAGCGTAAGCTAACGATATGCGTACATAGAAACGGAGTGGGTTATGTTTCTTGAGATCAATGAAATCAAAAAGTCCTTTGGCGAGGGCGAAAACAGGGTCGAGGTGCTCAAGGGCATCAATTTGGATATTGAAAAGGGAGAATTTTGTGTTTTGTTGGGGCCCTCCGGTTCAGGAAAATCCACACTGCTGAATATTATCGGCGGCATTGACAGTGCGGATTCCGGCGATATCTGTATTCAGGGCGAGCGGATGGCTGACATGAATGAAAAACGGCTGACGCTCTATCGCAGGAAGCACTTGGGTTATATTTTTCAGATGTACAATCTGATCCCGAATCTGACGGTGCAGGAAAATATTGAAGTGGGCGCCTATTTGGGGGATGCGCCGCTGGATGTCAATGAGCTGCTGCATACGCTGGGATTATATGAGCATCGGCGCAAGCTGCCGAACCAGCTTTCCGGCGGGCAGCAGCAGCGTACCGCCATTGGACGCGCGATCGTCAAGAATCCGGATATCTTACTATGCGATGAGCCGACCGGTGCGTTGGATTACAATACCTCCAAGGAGATTCTCAAGCTGATTGAAACTGTAAACCGAAAATATGGCAATACCGTGATTATGGTGACACACAATGACGCGATCAAGGACATGGCGGATTGTGTTGTCCGCCTGCGCGACGGCATGATTTTGAAGAATTATCGCAACCAGCATTGTGTTCCGGCAGAAGCACTGGAATGGTAAGGAGAGCAGTATGAAAAATCCGTTGCGCAAAAGGCTGCTCCGGGAGCTGCGGCAGGAAGTCGGCAAATATCTGGCAATTTTTCTGCTGCTGGCGGCAACCATCAGCTTTGTATCCGGCTTTCTGGTTGCAGATGGCAGTATGATTACTGCTTATAACGAGAGCTTTGAGAAATATAATATAGAAGATGGCAATTTCCGCACGGCAAAGCAGATAAACAAAGCGCAGAAAAAAGCGATAGAGGCATTCGATGTCACACTGTATGAAAACTTTTATGCGGAGGAGCAGCTGACAAACGACAGCAAGCTGCGTATTTTCAAAAACCGTGAGCAGGTAAACCGCGTATGCCTCATGGAGGGCGATATGCCGCAGCGCACGGGCGAAATCGCGATTGACCGCATGTATGCGGATAACAATGCATTGTCGGTCGGTGATACATTGGAGAGCGCCAGCCGGTCGTGGACGATCACAGGACTGGTCGCGCTGTCGGACTATAGCTGTCTGTTTGAAAACAACAGTGATTCCATGTTTGATGCCAAAAAATTCGGTGTTGCGGTTGTGACCGCAGAGGAATTTGCGGACTTTGACAAGGATGCGCTGAAATTCAGCTATTCATGGAAATATAACAACCCGCCTGCGGATGAGATAGAGGAAAATTCCGTCGCAGAGGACTTTATGAAGAACCTCAGCGGCGAGGTTTCGCTGGAGGATTTTATCCCGCAGTATCAGAATCAGGCGATTCAGTTTTCGGGAAATGATATGGGCAGCGACCGCGGCATGATGATCATGCTGCTGTATATCGTCATTGCGATTATGGCGTTTGTGTTCAGCATCACCACCAGCAATACGATCGCGAAGGAAGCCAACGTCATTGGCACGCTGCGGGCGTCCGGCTACACAAAAAATGAGCTGGTGCGCCACTATATGGCGATGCCGATGCTGGTCACGGCCATCAGTGCAGTGATCGGCAATATCATCGGCTATACGGTAATGAAAGATTACTGTGCGGGGATGTATTATGGCAGCTACAGCCTGCCGACCTATGTCACGCTGTGGAATGGAGAAGCCTTTGTCATGACGACGGTTGTTCCGGTCATCATGATGGTGGTTATCAATTTTTTGATCCTGCAGTATAAGCTGCAGCTGTCGCCGCTCAAATTCCTCCGACGGGATCTCAGCCGCAGGAAGCAGAAGCGGGCGCTGTACCTTCCGACAGGCATTCCGTTTTTCAGCCGGTTCCGTTTGCGTGTGATCTTCCAGAATATGGGCAATTACATCATCTTATTTGTTGGTATCCTGTTTGCGAATCTGCTTTTAATCTTCGGTTTGGCGCTGCCCGATGTGCTTGATATCTATCAGGATAATCTGAAAAACAATATGCTCAGCGAGTATCAGTATATTTTGCAGATGCCGTATGACGCGATGAACGACGAGCATAAGCTGGAGAGTATGATATCCATGCTGATGTTCCAGAAAGAGGTGCAGACGGATAATGAAGATGCCGAAAAGTTCAGTGCATATTCTTTGAAAACAGTAGATACGGGCTATGACAGTGAGGATATCATGGTTTATGGTGTCAAGGAGAACAGCAGGTATATCCCGCTGCAACATACCGACGCCGGTGTTTCGATTTCTTCTACCTATGCAGATAAGTACGAGATCAGTGTAGGTGATACAATTGTGCTCAAGGAACCATATGCGGACACGCGGTATACGCTTATGGTATCCGGCATTTATGATTACCAAGGGGCATTGGCTGTCTTTATGGATCAGACTGAGATGAACCAGATGCTGGACTTTGACGATGATTATTTCAGCGGATATTTTTCCGATACGGAGATAACGGATATTGATGATGCATATATCGGCTCTGTGATTGATCTGGATGCGCTGACAAAAATTTCGCGCCAGCTGGATATCTCAATGGGCAGTATGATGCTTCTGGTAGACGGTTTTGCAGTCGGTATCTTTATGGTACTGATTTACCTGCTGTCCAAAATTATCATTGAGAAAAACGCCCAGTCGATTTCTATGACAAAGATACTCGGCTACAGCAACCGGGAGATCAGCAGCCTGTATATCATCTCCACCACGATCGTGGTCGTTGTTTGCCTGCTCATCAGCTTCCCGATTGAAGCGGAGCTGGTAGACCGGCTGTTTCGTATGATTTTGAAGCAGGAGCTGACAGGCTGGATCCCGCTGACCATCCGCAGCGTGATTTATGTGAAAATGTTTATCATCGGCATCGTTACGTATGCTGTGGTCGCGCTGTTGGAGTACCGGAGGATTCGGAAGGTGCCGATGGATGCAGCGTTAAAAAATGTGGAGTAAAAGGAGTCTACAATGAATCGGAAAAGATATACTGCAATGGTTTTGAGCGGTGCATTGGGAGTCGGGATGCTGCTGGCTGGCTGTGCTGCGGGTCAGGAGCAGGCACAGGAGGATACCGGAAGCGGAATAACGGCGGAGGAAGCGCTGGAGCAGGCTACCGGTACAACACGGACGGTTGATACCAGTAAGGACGATAAGACAGAGACTGTCTATGCAAAGGCGGACGCTGAAGGAAATGTAGAGGACGTTACGGTGGAAACCGTGCTGAAAAATACGGGTACGGACACGATTGCTGACCAATCCAGCCTCAGCGACATTAAAAATACGAACGGCGATGAGGAATATGAGGAGCGTGAGGGAGGCGCGATCATTTGGCAAAACCACGGCGAGGATATCTCCTATAAGGGAAGCTCCACGGAAGCGCTTCCGGTTTCCGTCCAGATCAGCTATGAGTTGGACGGTAAGCCGATCATGCCGGAGGAATTGGTGGGACAGAGCGGCAAGGTGTGCATCCGTCTGGATTATGAGAACAAATCAATGACAACGGTGACTGTAGACGGCGAAGAGATCAGTGTTCCGGTGCCGTTTGCCGTGCTCTCCACGATGGTTTTGCCGGAAGATACTTTTTATAATATCAAGGTAAAAAACGGCAAAGCGGTTTCGATGGATGACCAGAATATTGTCATTGGCTATGCGTGCCCGGGGTTGAAGGACAGCCTCAGGCTGGCGGAATTTGAGCCGACTGAGGACATCACGATCCCGGACTATGTGGAGATCACCGCGGATGTTGAGGACTTCGAGCTGGCATTTACTGCGACCGTCGTTTCAAACGGTATGTTCAGCGATATGGATTTGAGTGATCTGGACGATGTGGAGGACATGATCGATGATATGTCTGAGCTGAATGATGCATCCGGGCAGCTGGTAGATGGTGCGGCAGAGCTGTTTGACGGTGTACAGACCATGCATTCCTATATGGGTGAATACCTGAAGGGCGTTGCGGCGCTCAACACCGGTGCACAGACGTTTTCAGATGCGTTAGAAAAGATGAATACGCAGAAGTCCAACCTTCTGGACGGCGCAGAAGCGTTGAAGGATGGGCTGACGGAAATGAATGATGCACTGAATGGCGCATCCATGCCGGAGCTGGACAGTGACGCCGCAGCAGCAGTGCGCACAGCCGCCGCTGCACTGGCGGATGATACGGCATCTTTGTCCAAGCAGCTGTCCGCGTTGGAGGATACGCTGGAAAAGGCGCAGGATATTGCGGACGAAGCGGAGGAATATCAGAAGGAAGTCAAGCAAGCCGCAGAGGATGCGAAAAGTGAGCTAAAGAAGGTTTCACTTGAGGAAGCGGAAAAGACTGCAAAGCAGCAGGCACGCGCTGCCACACGGGAAGCGCTGGCAGATACCGAGCTGACCGAGGAAGAAAAGGAAGCGGCAGCATCCCGCGTTGCCGACAGCATTGACCTTTCGGATGTCACAGCGGCAGTGGAGCAGCATCTTGCAGCAGCAGAAAGCCGACTGAACGATCTGCCGGAGCTGGATGTACAATCTATTTCCGTAGATACGGACGCCATTTCCGAAACTGTTGCGGATATGAAAAAGCAGCTCGGCGTATTGGAGGAATACACCAAGACGCTTTCCGGTATGATGAAGGGGCTTTCCGGGATGGAGGACTCGCTGTCCACGCTGAGAGCAGGTGTGAAGCAGCTCAAGACCGGCAGCGAACAGCTGGCGGCAGGTATCGGCGTATACAATCAGGGCATTGAACAGCTGTATCAAGGCGCGATCAGCCTGCGTACCGGCACGGCACAGCTTGCGGAAGCAGGCAGTCAGCTGGACAGCGGCTTTGGCGCACTGTCAGATGGCACTGGTGCGCTGGCGACTGGCCTGAAAACCTTTGATGAGGAAGCGATTGACGGTCTGACTGATCTTGCGGGCGATGACCTCAAGACAGTTATGACCCGATTGCGCGCTGTCAAACGTGCGGACAGCAGCTATAACAATTTTTCCGGCATCCGTGATGACCAGACCGGCAGTGTAAAATTCATTATTGAGACAGAAGGCATTGAGAAGGATTAGATTGCATAGACGACTGTTATGACAGGATATGCAATCGGCAGCTGGTGTTTCAGAAATGGAATATCAGCTGCTTTTTTGCGGCTTGGATTGTCGAAGATGATGAAATTTTCGTGAATGCAGGTGTTCAAATTGACTTTGCAAATGCTATCATATATAATATTCTTGATTGTCACATAGGAGGCGAGTGATTTTGAAAAAAAGTATACTATCCTTTGTTGCTGTGTTGGTAGTCATTGTACTGCTGTGCTGCACGGCGGCATTTGGATTCACCGTGGGGCCGATCACGGTCGCCAGCGTGCTGGATGAAGAAGATGGCATCCGCCGCGGTCTTGACCTTGTTGGCGGTTCCTCCATCACATTTGAAGCAGTTCTGGAGGACGATTACAACACTGCCAACCTGACGACGGATATGGCGTCGGTACAGGCAATGATGCAGAAGCGTCTGGACTCGCTGGGATACACTGAAGCGACTGTCGAGCTGGTCGGTGACAACCGTGTCAAAGTTGACATCCCGTCGATCAATGACCCGGCAGAAGCGGTTTCCATCCTTGGCGCAACTGCACAGCTGAAGTTTGTCGATGCAGACGGCAACCTGATTCTGGACGGTTCCGGTATCAAGTCGGCAAAGTCCGGCTACGGTCAATTGTCCCAGAATGATGTAACAAGCCAGCATTATGTTGAAGTTACCTTCAATGAGGACGCGGTAGAAAAGTGGACAGAGGCGACCAAGGCCGCTGCAAATGCAGAGCAGGGCAAGAACACCATCAAGATCATGATGGATGATACGACGCTGTCTGAGCCGGGTGTCAGCAGCGAATATGCTGAGACAGGCATTACCGGCGACACCTGTGTCATTTCCGGCAGCTTTACCGCAGAGAGTGCGAAGACGCTGGCGGAGCAGATCAACATTGGTCAGCTGCCGTTCTCGCTGGAAGAAGTAAGCATGAGCTCTGTTGGTCCGCAGCTGGGTGAAAAGGCGCTGTCTACCAGTATCAAGGCCGGTGCGCTGGGTATCCTGCTGGTTATGATATTCATGATTTTCTTCTATCGTCTGCCGGGCGTTGTTGCTTCCATTGCGCTGATATTCTATACCGCACTGGATCTGGTCATTCTGTCGGTAGCGCATGTGAATCTGTCCCTGCCGGGCATTGCGGGTATCATCCTGTCGATCGGTATGGCGGTCGATGCGAATGTTGTCATTTTCGAGCGTATGCGTGATGAGCTGACCAATGGCAAGACCATCCGTGCCGCGATCGATTCCGGATTTAACCGTGCATTCTCGGCGATTTTGGACTCCAATGTCACGACCCTGATCGCAGCATTCGTGCTGTATTTTATGGGCACCGGCACGGTAAAGGGCTTTGCGCTGACACTGGGCATTGGCGTTGTGCTGTCTATGTTTACAGCCGTTACTGTGACCCATTTCCTCCTGAACCGTATGGCAGATTTCAAGGTAACCAATCCGAAGCTGTACGGTGTGAGAAAAAAGAAGGGGGAGGCGTGAGATATGCATACAGCTAAATTTTCGATCTTAAAGAAATTTCCGATCTTTGCGATCATTTCTCTGATTCTCATTGCACCGGGCCTTGTTGGTCTGGTCACCCTGCCGTTCGGCATGAATCTGTTCAATATGGATGTTGATTTTGTCGGCGGTACGAGCATGACCTTCGATATCCATGAGGAGGTCACCAGTGATATTTCCGGTTCTATTGTTCCGGAGCTTGTAGAAGATGCGACCGGCGTTGCGCCGTCCTCGGTACAGAAAACCGGTGATGATGGCGAAGAGGTGCTGATTAAGAGCACCAAGCTGGACAATGAGCAGCAGAAGGCTGTTGTTGCTGCAATGCAGGAAAAGTTTGGCATTACGGATAATGATACACAGGGCATTTCTGATGTAAATGCAACCATCGGCAAGGAAATGCAGAGTACAGCGATCATCGCAGCGCTTGTAGCAGTCGTTCTCATGCTGCTATACATCACATTCCGCTTTGAGCTGACCTCTGGTCTGGCGGCAATTACCTGTTTGGCACATGACTTGCTCGTTGTGCTCTCAGCTTACATTGTATTCCGCATTCCATTTAACATGACCTTTATCGCGGTGGCACTGACAATACTCGGCTACTCCATTAACTCCAGTATCATCGTATTCGACCGTGTGCGTGAAAACCGCAAGTTTGCGCGCCGTGAGCTGTTTGAAGATACCGTGGAAAAGAGCCTGTGGCAAACGGTTGGGCGTACGATCAATACCTCCATCACGACTTTGCTGACAGTCGGCATGATCTTCCTGCTGGGCGTTACTAGCCTGCGCGAGTTTACTTTGCCGATGATCATCGGCATCGTGGCCGGTGCATATTCGTCCCTGTTCCTTGCAGGTTCGCTGTGGGCGAAATACCGCGGCATGTCCCGTAAGAACCAGCGCGAGAAGGCGCAGATCAAGGCGCAGCGTGCAAGAAGCGAAAAGAAGAAAAAAACCTGATAGTACTCCAAAAAGGTTGGGCGGAGAAATTCTGCCTGACCTTTTCTTTTTTGCAAAAATATGGTATGCTGGAATCAAGACAGAGGGGGACTGAACGTGAAAATAGGAATTTCAACCGCATCGTTTTATCCGACCGAAATTGAGCAGGGGATCAGGAACGCAGCGGAATTGGGCTTTCAGCGGGTGGAGCTGTTTATCAATTCGGAGAGCGAATACGTTCCGCCGCTGCGCACAGAGCTGAAAAAACAGCTGGACGCACTGGGGCTTCAGGCTATTTCCCTTCATCCGTATACCTCCGCGTTGGAAGGGCATTTGCTGTTTTCTGATTATCCGCGGCGCACACGCGATGCGCTTGACCAGTATGCGCGTTACTTTGAAGCCGCGGCTGAACTTGGTGCATCTTATTTTACCTTTCATGGCGAACTGCTGCGTGCACGCGGTCTGCCGCCTGCACAGGTGGAGTCCCGGCGCTTTGAAACGTATCATATGCTGTGTGAACGCGCAGCGCAATACGACATCTGCTTCACACAGGAAAATGTTTCGTGGTGTAAATCCAGTGATGTTGTATTTTTGAAAAAGCTGTATGATAATGTGCCGGAGCTGCGCTATACACTTGATATTAAACAGGCGCATCGCGCCGGACGTACGTGGGGAGACTACATGGATACGGTTGGCGACCGTATTGTAAATCTCCATATCAGCGATTATACCGAGCAGACAGATTATTTGCTGCCGGGACAGGGAGATGTAGATTTTTCGGCGCTGTTCCGCAGGCTGGAGGCGTGCGGCTACCAGGGAAGCGCACTGGTGGAGGTATACAGCAGCGACTATACCGCATTGGAACAGCTGGCGCACAGCCGCCTGTATTTGGAAGCAGTCGATCAGCAAAAAGGAGGGAATGGTTTATGAAATGTCCATATTGCAAGTTTACAGAGAGTAAAGTCATTGATTCGCGCCCGACAGTAGACGGTGAGAGCATCCGCCGCCGCAGGGTCTGTCTGCAATGCGGCAAACGGTTTACCACCTATGAAACCATAGAAACAAGCTCCCTGATGGTGATAAAAAAGGACGGCTCCCGTCAGCCATTTGACCGGGAAAAACTGATGCGCGGTATTGTCAAGGCATGTGAGAAGCGATCGGTGACAAAGGCGCAGATGGATGCGCTGCTCACAGATCTGGAGCAGAAGCTGTATGCGCGGCAGGAGAATGAGGTTTCCTCCCGTATCATTGGCGAAATGGTTCTGGAGCGGCTGGTGCAGATTGATGAAGTCGCTTATATCCGGTTTGCTTCTGTGTATCGTGATTTTAAAGATGTTCATTCCTTTATGGAGGAGCTGATGCGGATGAAGAACAGCGTCCGCAGCATAGAGAAGAACAGGGAATAAAAAAGCGGTGTGCATTTTTGCACACCGCTTGAAGTTTATAGGATTACGAATACTGTGCGATCGCAGCGATCTCCTCTCTGGTGGCAAGGCCCGCCTTATATGCGGTAGCAGAGCCTGCGGCAATGCCCTTGGCAAAGCCATCGACCATGCTGCCGCGCTCCATATAGCCTGCAAGGAAGCCCGCAACCATGGAATCACCTGCGCCGATGGAATCCACAAGGTTACCGGCCGGAGCAGGAGCAGAGAATACCTGGCCTTCCTCTGTCACGAGGATCGCACCCTCACTGCCCATGGAAACAAGGACGTTGCATGCGCCCTCTTCCTGCAGATGCTTTGCACAGCCTACAATGTCATCGTACTCAACGAGGGAACGCTCAAACAGTTCGCCAAGCTCCATCAGGTTCGGCTTGATGAGGAACGGATGGAATGCCAGTGTACGGCGGAGCAGATTGCTGGAGGTATCAACGACAACACGGATTTCATTGGTGTCGATGGTTTCCAAAATACGTTCATAGATGTCCTGCGGCATGGAATGTGGGATGCTGCCGGACAGGACGAGCGTATCGCCCGGCTTGAGCAAACGCTGCAGGCGCAGCATGAACTGGTCAACCGTCTTGGGAGAAACTGCAGGACCCATACCATTCATTTCGGTTTCCTGTTCGCCAGACAGCTTGACATTGATGCGGGAGAAGCCGTGCGGCAGATGGATAAAGCTGGTTTTACAGCCTAGCTTCTGCATACCGCTCTCAATCTCTTCACCAGTAAAGCCAGCGATAAAGCCGAGTGCAACATTTTCAACACCCAGCGAGGTCAGGACGATCGAAACGTTTATACCCTTACCGCCAACACGAATCTCTTCATAGCTGGTGCGGTTGAGTACACCCGTTTTGAAATCATCAATACGGATCGAATAGTCAAGCGACGGATTAAATGTAACAGTATAAATCATGTGTTTTCCACCTCATATTTGGATTATTTTGTTGGGCTTTCTATAGGAAAGCGGATTGGCGGAGAATGCACGTACTTCCTCCCCATATTCTCTCTCTTTTAATGATAAACGAAATTTGCACAAAGTCAATCAATAGCGCGGGATAGGCATGGAAAAAATGATTGATTCTATTTTGTGCAAAATAACCAAAAAATAATTTCGGATTCAAAAAATCACTGCAAATCGACGAAAAGATAGCTGTTAGAAGTATTTGTGGAGCGTTGGAATGCGGGCACAGACCTTGGCATATTCCGGAAAATCGTGCGCAAGCCGTGCAGCACACTGGCGGCAGAACATCTCCCGCGCTTTCGGGTAATCCTGCATGGCCTGCTTGAAGCCCCAGGTATGTGTAAAATCCTTCTGTTCTGACTGGAATAGTTCTTCGGGGGTGGACAGCGCGTCGATTGGGATGTGCATGGCCTCTGCACACATGGCAAGCAGCCGCTGTTCAGCAAAGACCATATAGATCAGCCCGTCACGGCCGCGTGCAGCCTGGATGAAATCCAACGCCTGCGATACATAGCTTGTCCGCAGTGCTTCATTGCCGAAATATGTGAATGCCGTATTGCAGGCAGGGGTTTCCCAGTTCCAGTCTGCTGGAAATGCATAGGATGGGCTGAGGCAGAATGCAGAAGGCGCAGGATAGATATCCGGTTCAAGGGGTTCCCGATGGATGACAGACAGCTGCGACGCGGAAAGGCGATCCCGCAGGTCGTTCCAGACGATAAAGTCTGTGTCCATCATGACACAGGGGGCAGGGACTTTTTCCAGCGCGTATAGCTTGCCTGCTGCCCAGAAGGTAGAGGGATCGACAGTATGCGGGATCGCGTCCAGTTCACATCGGATGCCGTCGTCCCAGACGGATGCAAGGCCGAGTGAACGGTAATAGCGTTCCCCGACGCGGTCAGTTATCATGCAGATGCTGCCGTTTTTCTCCCGCCAAAGCAGGGCAGAAAGTACAGTCGTCAGCAGCTCATAGTCCGGGATTTCATAGGGACGACCGGGACGGTGCATGGCATAGGGGCGCGTCCAGTTTGAACAGAATGCGCGCATTAGATCAGATTCAGTCCATAGCCGCCAGCATCAGCCCCCCACAGCAGGCTACCGGTATATGGCTGTTCACCAGCAGGCGTTATAACAGCGCGGAAGGGGCAGGAACCGGAAGAAAGGCGGTAAGAACCGGATGAAATGCGG
>JAUNWG010000097.1 GCA_030540435.1 Eubacteriales bacterium | reverse complement strand
TTTGTCTACATCCGGTAAACTGGATAGACGGGGCGATGTGCGATACCAAACGAATAACCTTTTGCATGAAAGCAACTCCTTTTATTTAGTATATTTTCATGCTATGGAAAAAACGGACACATTGATGAAATTTGACAGAAATAGACAAAATTAGACAATATATTCAAGTGCAAATCACAGAAATAGAAAGCAGACCGATTGCGGTGCAAAAGGTCTGCATGGCGGCAGTATTATATACCTGTCCAGCCTTTGGGGATAGGGCTGCACCGATATGTATGGATAGGATCCAAGAGCTGAAATGCGCGGAGCAGTTTGACCGCTTCGTCGATGCTGTATTCATATGGCATAGCCCAATACCACTTTCCGTTAATCTGTATTTGGATTCCATATTTTTTGATAACGCATCATCCTCCTGTCGAGCATTATAATATACCCGTTCGGTGGATTGCGGAGGTAGGATAAAAATGGACAGAAGTCGACGATTTACAGGAGTTTCTGAAAGAAGATAGTAGTATATATGTTCTGTCTGCTTAACGCTTGAATCGATAGCTGATTTCCTTTATAATTTTTTTAGGCGTTATCTGATTTTCAAATACGCCATGGAAGGGAGAAAATAGATTTTATCAAGAGAAACAAAAAGAGGTGGCACATCTGTGGGAATAAACGAAAAGCAGGAGGAGAAAATTGAGCAGTTATATTTAGAAATGTATGC
The DNA here is from genome assembly GCA_030540435.1 of Eubacteriales bacterium. Classification (GTDB taxonomy): domain Bacteria; phylum Bacillota; class Clostridia; order Oscillospirales; family Butyricicoccaceae; genus Butyricicoccus_A. Next base: position 7,109 of record JAUNWG010000097.1, on the reverse strand, counting down.
TCTGCTTCTATCTTATGCAAATAGTATATTGAAAAACGATTCAAGGGCGGAAGAAGCTGTGCAGGAGACCTTTCGCATTGCGTGTACAAAACCGAACGATCTGCTCAGCAGCAAGAATCCAAAGGGCTGGCTGACAAACACATTAAAAAATGTTCTATGGAATATGAGAAAGGATTATGCGAAGACCCAAAAGATGGTGATAGGATATATTCAGGAACAGGAATGGGATACGATCGGCGATTGCGATGAAATAGAAGTAGATATTTTGTATTCTGATTTGGCAGGATGCAAGGAATATCAGCTTATCAAGAAAATTGCATTTGAGCACAAATCGATTCTCGAAATTTCCAGGGAATTGGGCATATCTGTTGAGGCCTGCAGCAAGCGGATACAGCGGGCAAAGAAAAGGCTCCGAAAAAAATTTAAAAATTATGAAAAATAAATGTCCGAAAACAGGGACTTCGATACATATATAATTAAAGGAGGTAAATTTGGATGTCCGATAAGCAAAAGGACTACTCAAAATTTGACCAGTTGAGTACAGAAGAATTGGAAACCTTGCTAAGAAATGATTTTGAATCGGACGAGACTTCCGATATGGATGCAGTCTTATACATTATGGAGGTGATAGCGCGGCGGAAACAGGAAGCGGGGGAAAACCCCGATGCGAAACAGGCGTGGAAGTCGTTCAACGAGAATTACCGTCACAATACGCACGCAGTCTGGGAAGAAGTGGAGGACGAAGCAGAGATACCGTCCAAGCCGGTTTCAAGGAAAAAGAAACGTATCCCTGTTTGGCTTCGCGTTTTAGGCGTTGCCGCAGTGGTCGCATTTGTAGTATCCTTCACCTCGATTGCAAAGGATGCGCAGAGCTTCAATCTTTGGCAGATCGTTGCACAGTGGACAAGCGAGACATTCGGATTCTCACAGAATGGCTCCAATACACAGGATACAAACGAAGCTACGAATAAGCAGTACAACACCTTACAAGAGGCGTTGGACGCATATCATATCAAAGAAAAGGTCGCACCGACTTGGATGCCAAAGGGCTATGAGTTGGATTCTATAGAGGTTACGGAATCACCTAAGGTTATATATTTTGCAGCATCCTATACGAATGAGAATGGATATATTCTCGTAACGGTTAAAAATATAGAAGGAACAAATGGAGCTTCTTTTGAGAAGGACGGTTCTGACCCTGAGGTTTTTGAGGTGTATGGCATAGAGCACTACCTCATGTCGAATTCGGACAGTGAGATAGCCGTATGGACAAACGGCGCAAATGAGTGCTCCATTTCCACATTTGTGCCGCGTGATGAATTGAAGAAAATTATACAATCCATTTATGGAGAAGGAGAGGAAGGATGAAAAAATTATTTTGTAGAATATTCAGTTGCTTGCTGATCGGTTCGATGTTCTTGGCAGCGAATCCGGTTGCTATAGCAGCAGCTCCGCCGGATGAAGGTACTGCAGAGCCACAGGCGAGTTACTTTTTGTCGTCGTATTCGTCGTATGTTGCTGCTGTCGGAAGCGGAAAGGTTCAGGTATGGTTTGATGTTAACGGCGTTGGAACAATGTCTCGGATTGGAGCGACACGCGTCATTCTGTATGAATCCACAGACAACAAATCGTGGACTGCGGTGAAAACCTTCCGGTATACAGCCTATACCAGTATGACCGCAACGAATAAAATGACTCACACATCATACGTTCCATATTCCGGTGTTTCCGGACGATATTATAAGGCAACAGTTACCGCGTATGCTGAGAAGAACGGGGGTTGTGATTCTCGGCTGATATACACTTCCGTAATAAAAGCCTGATTGCGTTTTCGCAATGATGGCAGCAAAAAGCCGCCCGGTTTTCTCTCCAGGGCGGCTTTTTTCTATCTGTTCGGTTAAATACGTGCTACGCCGCTTTCGCGTGCAGCCTTGGCGACTGCCGTTGCGACTGCATCTTTGACGCGCGGGTCAAACGGCTTTGGCATAATATATTCTGCGTTCAGTTCTTCGTCGGAAATCAGATTTGCAATGGCATATGCCGCTGCGATCTTCATTTCCTCGTTGATATCGGAGGCGCGGACGTCCAGTGCACCGCGGAATACGCCCGGGAACGCCAGAACATTGTTGATCTGGTTCGGGTAATCCGAGCGGCCTGTACCGACAACAGCTGCGCCGCCGCGCTTTGCTTCGTCCGGCATGATCTCCGGTACCGGATTTGCCATAGCGAAAACCATCGGGTCCTTTGCCATCGTGCGAACCATGTCTGCCGTCAGCACATTCGGCGCAGACATGCCGAAGAAAATATCAGCGCCCGGCAGGATGTCTGCCAGCGTACCCTGCTTGTTTTCCGGGTTGGTGATCGTCGCCATATACGCCTGTTCGGAGTTCATCTGCTCACAGCCTTCATACAGTGCACCGAACTTGTCGCACATGATAACGTCCTTTAAACCCATGTTTACCAGCAGCTTGGTCACTGCAATGGCAGCAGAGCCTGCACCATTGACGACCATCTTCAGCTCGGATAGCTTGCGACCGGTCAAACGGCACGCATTAATCATTGCTGCTGCACAGCAGATAGCAGTGCCATGCTGGTCATCATGGAATACCGGGATATCACAGCGTTCCTTCAGCTTGCGCTCGATCTCAAAGCAGCGCGGTGCGGAAATATCCTCCAGATTGATGCCGCCGAAGGAGCCTGCCAGCAGTGCGGCTGTATTGACGAATTCATCGACATCCTTTGTGCGGATGCAGAGCGGGAATGCGTCTACATCGCCAAATTCCTTGAACAGCGCACACTTGCCCTCCATGACCGGCATACCAGCCTCCGGACCGATATCGCCCAGACCAAGCACAGCGGTGCCGTCTGTAATGACTGCGACCAGATTGTGACGGCGGGTATATACATAGCTTAAATCAACGTCTTTCTGAATTTCCAGACAGGGCTGCGCGACACCCGGAGTATATGCGATCGACAAATCGTCTGCATTTTCCACCTTGCAGCGCGATACAACTTCAATTTTGCCCTGCCAGTCACGGTGGGCCTGTAATGCTCTTTGTTTCTGATCCATGATGACCTCCACTGTTCAATTTTTTTGATTCTCCTATTGTACCACTTTGCCATGATAAACACAAATGCTATTTTATTTTTACTCATGGCTTTGCGTTACAAATTGTTCACAACTTCTTCATAAACTCTTTACGCCCGTGTGGTAATTCCTTCATAATTTTCCGGTAAAATATAAAACATAGAAAACGGGAACGCAATATTTTCTCACTGTTCCGTTGTAGTTGCTTGATATCCCGTGACGGACAGACCAAGAATATCTGTAGCACTTACAGTTTGTATATCAGCTTAACCAATACTCTCTATTTTTGACTCTTCTTTCTTTACTTTTTCACCCTCTTTTTAACCGCAAAACTTCTATGAGCCGGATAAGTCAGCAGCTTATCCGGCTCATGCTCTGTGTATGGAAGGATGTGGTGCGCCAAGTTTACAGCTATTGCTCCGAGGCTCCCTCTTGGAGGGAGCTGGCAGTGCCGCAGGCACTGACTGAGGGAGCGAATAACGAAGTGTGTGAATAGTGGTTTATCTTGATGAAAATTACTTACTCTTTCACTCCCTCCGTCATTTGCGTAGCAAATGACACCTCCCTCATCTGAGGGAGGCTGTAGCGCACGGATTCGCTGTATCTTCCTTGGATGAGGGAGCCTAAAGGCGAGTTTTACACAGTTATTTGAAGGAAATAAAAAAAGTAACTGCTTCACACAGTTACTTTCATGGAGCGGATGACGAGGCTCGAACTCGCTACCTCCACCTTGGCAAGGTGGCGCTCTACCAGATGAGCTACATCCGCATATTTTGTTGTCCTTGTCCTGACGACGATATTTATTATACTCATCTTCTCCCGATTTGTCAACAATATTTTTCTGTTTTTTTCAAAAACATTCCAGACCGTCCATTCGGAACCGGTTTGCGCAAACGAACAGCCTCTGCCGAAAGCTGCGGAGGAGTTCGTTGTTTTTTGACAAAAATCAAAGAAATTCGCAAAAAACATTGCAGAAGCTCGGATTTATTCGTATAATGAATATATCGAATCAGAAGGACTGGATTCCCCGGAGGTATACATATGAAATTTACATTTGCACATAATAACATAAATGTTAAGAATATCGATGAATCCATCGCATTTTATCAGGAGGCGCTCGGTCTGACGGAAACACGCCGCATCAGCCCGAAAAGCGGCGCTTTTGTCATTGTTTTCATGGGGGATTCCGTTACGCCGCATCGGTTGGAGCTGACCTGTCTGAAAGAGCATCCGCAGGCATATAATTTGGGTGAGAATGAGTTCCATCTTGCATTGCAGGTGGATGATTTTGAAGCGGCGCATGAAAAGCATAAGGAAATGGGCTGCATTTGCTTTGAAAACCCGGAGATGGGCATTTATTTTATCAATGATCCGGATGGCTACTGGATCGAGATTATTCCGGCTGATTGACAGGAGGATAGCATGGGTTATGTCATTGTCACGGATTCCGTGCTGGATATAGAGGTGGATTTTCTGCTCCAGAACGGGATCTGTACGGTTCCCCACAGCTTTATGCTGGAGGATTATGATACCGTGGAGGATGATTTCGGCAAAACGATACCCTTTGCAGAGATTTACCGCCAGCTGCGGGAGGGGAAAGCGGTTGCTACGATTCAACCGTCTGTTGCATCCTTTACCAGCGTGTTTGAAGGCATTTTAAAATCCAACCGCGATGTGGTCTATATTGGTCTGTCCTCCGGCCTGAGCGGCTGCTTCCAGTCGGCGTTTTTTGCGCGGGAGGCATTGCGGGAAAAATATCCTGCCCATACGGTGTATTGTATTGATACGCTTGCGGTATCCGGCGGACAAACGCTGCTGGTGCGCGAGGCGGTCAAGCGCAAGGCAGAGGGCTATACCGCGGAGCAGCTTGTCGAATGGGCGGAAGAATTTCGCGGACATATTGCGCAGTGGTGTACAGTGGAAGATGTGTCTTGCCTGACGCGCAACGGGCACATCCAAAAGTCGTCCGCTATGAGCCCCCTGCGGGGCAATAACCTGATATTCTATATTGATGGAGCAGGAAGCCTACAGCAGGACAGGCGTGTGCGTGGACGTAGAAAATCGCTGGAGCTGCTGTGCAGGCAGCTGAATGCGCATGTACAGGAGACGGAACAGTATCCGGTCCTCATCAGCCATGCGGACTGCCAGGAGGATGCAACGTACCTCGCGCAGTATATTATGGAGCATTCCAAGGTGAAGCAGGTGGAATATCATATGCTCAATCCGGTTATCGGCGCGCACGCAGGGCCGGGGGCGATCGGCGTATTCTTTTATGGCGACCAGCGCAGCAGCTGAGCATGGGGAGGTCGGAAGATGAATGTATATGATTTTGACCAGACGATTTACCGCGGTGACAGCACCGTAGATTTTTATTTTTACTGTATGCGGCATAAGCCGCTGATGCTGCGCAGCGTACCCGGCACGGGTGTTGCATTCGCATTGTATCAGGCAAAAATCTGGAATAAGACGCAGTTTAAACAGCAGATGTATCGCTTTCTCACAGCATTGGGCGATACGGAGCAGGTCGTGAATGCATTTTGGAAAAGCCATATCGGGAACATCAAGACATGGTACATAGAAAAGACCCAACGGGAGGATGATGTCATCATTTCCGCTTCGCCGGAATTTTTGTTGAAGCCTGCCTGCGAGAAGCTGGGCATCCGATACTTGATGGCGTCGCGTGTGGACCCGCATACCGGCAGATACACCGGCATAAACTGTTGGGGAGAGGAGAAGGTACGCCGTTTTCATGAAAAATTCGGTGAAGTGCCGATTGAAACGTTTTATTCCGATTCGTTGTCGGATACGCCGTTGGCGCGGCTGGCGGATACCGCATGGATTGTCCGCGGGGACGCATTGATCCCGTGGGAGGAATGGGAACGAAAAAAGAAACGATGATGAAAACGCTCCTTCATGGGGCGTTTTTTGATGGCATAAAAGCAGCGGATGCGGAAAAAATAGCAGCAGCGGCACAGGAAATTTGTTCGCAGGGGTTGACAATAGAGGATATGTTTGGTATTCTATGTACAGTTAGCTGAAACTAACTACGAACGGGCTGAAAAACAGCCCTAAATTTTAACTGTTGAGTTAGCGTTTGCTAATTAAAATTGCCCTGTGACAGGTAAAACAGCCGCATTCGAGGAGTAGATCATATGCAAAGAACATTGGAAGAATTGTTGGTCGAGCTTTGTGCGCCGACACTCGCCGGTGTAAAGCCGGCAAACCTGTTCCGCTGCCCGGACAGCCCGGAGTTGTTCCGCTCGATTTATGAATGGAATGAGAGGCTGCGCGGGAGCGGACTGCGCATCCGGGTAGTCAAGCGCTGCCGCCGGACGGATGCCTGCCTGATCTATGTATGCAGATGGGACTGGATCTGTCGCGTTTTGTCGCAGAAGGAGACAAAAAAATTCCTGAAAACAGCGGGATATGATGTCACAAAGGGCGCAGAATCCATTATCTGCCAGCTGTCACGCCGCCTGTGTGTGCAGCAGGATTTTCCGCATGAGATCGGAGTGTTTCTTGGCTATCCGCTGCAGGATGTTATCGGCTTTATCCAGAACAAGGGACAGAATTATTCCTGTTGTGGACATTGGAAATGCTATGGCGATGCGGAAGAAGCACAGAAGCAGTTCGATAAATTCAACCGCTGCACGGCATATTATAAACGGATGTACCGCAGGGGCGTACCGCTGATGCAGATGATCGTTGCCGCATAGTCTGTGGTTAGGAGTTGCTAATTTTAGAAAAAACAGGAAGAATGCCCTCCTGCTCTCTGCACTGGTGCGGGGAAGGGAGGGTATTTTAGTGCTAAAATTGTAAAATCGTGTAAATAATACCGAACATTTGTGCGAAATGTTGAAAAACCAGCAAAAATAATACCGGAATCTTATGAAAAATTTATTACAAATGGTTTACAAACAGATAAAATTTTGTTACTCTTTTATATGGAGAGAATTTTACTTGGTTTTGGATTGTTAGTAAAGGAAGCGAAATAAAATGAGAGGAGATCGACAGTGAAACG
>JAUNWG010000096.1 GCA_030540435.1 Eubacteriales bacterium | reverse complement strand
AGATTTCCGAACAAATCGACTGCGTACTCCATCATACCGATGCGCTATATATCAGCGAAGCAGACGAGGGCGAGCTTTCCATTCTGCAAAGCGAAATAACAAAGATGACGCTCCGCATCCGGGAGCAAAACGATGCATTAAAAAAGGAAAAGGAGCATCTTGCAGATTCATTGGCAGATATCGCCCATCAGCTCCGCACGCCGCTTACCTCGGTAAATCTGATCCTGTCATTATTAGAACATGAATCCGATGAAAACAAACGGAAAGCATTGCTGCGGGAAGCAGAGGAATTGTTTGCCCAGATGGACTGGCTGCTGCGTTCTCTGCTCAAGCTGTCCCGTCTGGATGCCGGTATCGTAACATTTCAACGTGCGCAGATCGATGTGCGCGCTTTCATCAACAGCGTGCTCCACACGTTTATGATCCCGATGGAGCTGCACAACATTACCTTAGAAATAGACGTTCCTGACGGGGTCACAATTTCAGGTGATGCAGGATGGCTTTCCGAAGCAGTCCAAAACATTCTAAAAAACTGCATCGAAAGTATTGGCAATAACGGAACGATCAAAATTGCCTGTGAAGATACCCTGCTGTTTACACAGATCACGATCCATGACAGCGGAGCCGGCTTTGAACAGGAGGATCTGCCTCATCTGTTCGATCGGTTTTATCGCGGGAAAAAGGACGATGCTTCCGGCTACGGTATCGGATTGGCTCTCTGTAAAATCATCATAACCCGACAGGATGGAACGATCACGGCCAAAAACCATCCGCAGGGCGGTGCGATATTTACGATCCGTTTTCCAAAGTGACGAATCTCTCACCGAAAAGTCACCGAGCTGTAAGATGAAAAGTCTATGATATGGGTAAACCAAAAAAAGAGGAGGCTCATAGAATGGAGTTTTTAAAGACAGAAGACTTATGCAAGGTCTATGGCAAGGGGGAAAATCAAGTCACCGCACTTGACCATGTTTCCCTCACCATCGAAAAAGGCGAATTTACCGCCATCATTGGTTCCTCCGGCTCTGGCAAATCGACACTGCTGCATATCATTGCTGGTGTAGACGTCCCGACAAGCGGAAAAGTGTATCTGGATGGGCAGGACGTATATGCACAGAACAACGAAAAGCTGGCAATCTTCCGCAGGCGGCAGGTCGGGCTGATCTACCAATTCCACAATCTGATCCCGACCCTGAACGTTGTGGAAAATATCACGCTCCCCGTCCTGATGGACCGGCGAAAGGTCAACAAACAGCGTCTGAACGAATTGCTCGATCTGCTGGGTCTACAGGAGCGCAAAACGCATTTGCCAAATCAGCTTTCCGGCGGTCAGCAGCAGCGTGTCGCCATCGGGCGTGCACTGATGAACGCACCGGCAGTCATGCTGGCAGACGAGCCGACCGGAAGCCTTGACAGTCGAAATGGACATGAAATCATTAAACTGCTGAAGCAAAGCAATAAAAAATACGGGCAGACCCTGCTGCTCGTCACGCATGATGAAAATATCGCCCTGCAGGCAGACCGCATCATTACCATTGCAGATGGAAAAGTGGTGCGGGATGAGAGGCAGGTGGCACGATAATGAATATTTTTCATAAAGTCGCCTTAGAAGGCTTGAAGAAGAGCCGCACGCGGACACTTGTCACCATCATCGGCGTTGTTTTATCCACCGCTATGTTTACCGCAGTCTCCACCTTCGGCGTTTCGCTGTTGAACTATACGATAAACGGCGCAATCCTGAAATACGGCGATTGGCATGTCGAATTTCCAGATGTCGATCCTTCTTTTGTGCAGGAGCAAAGCAACGACAATCGGGTAGAAAACGTCGCGGCATTTGAAAATATCGGTTACGCAACGCTCGAAGGCGGAAAAAATCCCGACAAACCGTATTTGTTTATTGCCGGATTCGATAAAGAAGCCTTTGATACGCTCCCGATTACGCTGCTTTCCGGACGGCTGCCGGAGAACAGCAGCGAAATTCTTGTTCCTGCACACGTAGCGGCAAACGGAGGCGTCCAATTCTCTGTCGGCGATACCCTGACGCTCTCTGTCGGCGTTCGTCAGACCGAAACCGGGACACTCAGCCAGCACGATCCCTATGGATTATTGGGGGAAACGCTGATCCCCAAAGCAAAGAAAACCTATACCGTCGTCGGTATCTGCCAAAGACCCACATTTGAGGAGCGCTCTGCTCCCGGCTATACACTGATTACCGCTGCTGATCCAGCGGCTTCTGTGGACAGCTTGAGTGCGTTTGTTACATTAAAACATCCATTTCAGGTTCATTCCTATACAAACGAAGTCACTGACAATAACGCCTATGTCCTCAACGACGATGTTCTGCGCTTTATGGGGCTTTCAAATGATAAAATCTTTACTTCGTTACTGTTTGCCGTTGGTGGTATCGTCATTGCCATTATTATGATCGGATCGATTTTTCTGATCTATAATGCATTCAACATCTCTCTAAATGAGCGCACGCATCAATTCGGCATCCTTATGTCGGTGGGCGCGACGGCCAAGCAGCTGCGCGGTTCGGTTCTGTTTGAAGGCCTCTGCATCGGAATTATCGGTATACCGATCGGCATTTTAATCGGTATTCCAAGCATGCAGATCGTGCTCTCCCTCACAGCACAGAAATTTGTAGATATTATGTATGATAATGTGCAGCTGACTTTAACGGTTCCTGTCCCTGTTATTGCCGCTGCAGCGATCATCAGCTTGATTACGATTCTGATCTCTGCATATATTCCGGCAAAAAAAGCTGCCGCCACGCCAGTCATGGAGTGCATCCGTCAGACAAACGAAGTCAAGGTTGAAAACAAAGCGATGAAAACCTCTAGATTCGCCTCGCGCATTTACGGTCTGGAGGGGACGCTTGCGTTAAAGAACTTCAAGCGAAACAAACGCCGTTATCGCAGCATCATCCTGTCGCTTATTCTAAGCGTTGTACTTTTTATAGCGACCAACTCTTTTATTATTGATTTGAAGCAATCATCGGAACAGGCCGTCGTATATACAAACTATGACATCTGTCTCGGCTCACTGGATATGGAAGACGATCAGATGCTGGCGCTTTACGACGCTGTAAAGGGAGCGAAAGGCGTAGATCAAAGCTCGTATCAAGCGTTTGTTTATTACAACTGCACGGTGCCATCCAGTGCGCTCTCAGAGGCATACTGGCAGGCGGTGGGCAAAGATCAGTCTCAAGAAACAGTAAAATTAACCGCAGGTGTCCAATTCTTAGACGACGACAGCTATCAGAAAATCGTGAAAAATCTAGGCTTGCCTGTAGCGGAATACACCGGGCCAAATGCTAAGGTGCTTGCTGTTGCCGTAATGGCGATCAATGATGGCCGCACCCATGTAATAGAGGATTTCGATAATATGTTTGCCGCCTCGTCTCAGGAGCTTACGATCATACCAGAAACAAGCGACGGACAAAACGTAGAATTACAGCAAGATATCAATATGACACTTGCGGCCTTTGAGCCCCCCGATATTCCCGCAGTAACATCGGGACCTCATGAGGCACAGCCCTATTTGTTTAACATTGTAGTACCCTGGTCGTTAAAAGATTCCTGGATTCCGGCTGGCAGTGATGTGGATATCTACTCCAAAGGTTTGACCTTCCAGTCCAAGACGCCTACACCAACAACTTCTGTGATCAAATCCATCACAGAAGGCATGGGTATCACCGTTCCATATACGCTGATGAATATGTCAAGGGCATTTGTTGAAAGCCGCAATTATGTTTTTATCGCCAATGTATTTGCCTATCTATTCATCGTGATGATCTCACTGATTGCTGTCGCCAATGTGTTTAACACGATCTCTACAAACATCAAAATGCGCCGCCGGGAGCTGGCAATGCTGCGTTCTGTAGGCATGTCTGACAAGGAATTTAACAGGATGATGCGTTTTGAATGCGTCTTCTACGGCATGCGAGCGCTGCTGATCGGGCTTCCAACCGCACTTCTCTGTTCGTGGTTGATCTACAAGGGGATGTATACCGGCGGTGCAGAAAGCATTGACTTTGTTCTGCCGTGGGGCAGCATCTGCATCAGTATCGTCAGCGTGCTTCTCATCATTTTTGTTACGATGATGTATTCTGTCAACAAAATAAAAAAGGAAAACATCATTGACGCACTTCGGGACGAAATGACCTAATTCACACACGTAAAATGGGCCGGTATTGCCATGGGCAGTGCCGGTCCTGTTATTCCCATATGTTTCATTATTGTGGCTCGTGCCAAAAAATACAAAAAGGAAAGCTGTTTCGTCTATTGTTTTCTCATCTTGCAAACGATATAATATATAAATAGAAAAAAACGAAACGAGGTGGGAACAGTATGGCGCAGTATCAGCCACTCAATGCGCAATGCTTTGTCAAAAAGGCCTTTCAGCCGCTATTTTCCGATGAAAACAACCCGCAGCTGCTCTATGTCTGCAAAATCAATCCGGATGTCAGCAACCGTCATCCCCGCATCATGCATTCACATGATGATCTGGTCGAGCTGGTACTGATCTATACCGGTGCAAGCGAGTATCTGATTCATAATAAGAAATATCCTGTTAAAGCCGGCGATCTTCTTGTTTACAATTCTGGTGTTGTACACGATGAAAACTCCACGCCGGACTCTGAGCTTGGCTTTTATACCATTGCTATCGGTAATCTACATATGCCGGACCTGCGTCCGGATGCACTCATCCCTGATGATGCAGGCTATCTTTTCCGGGCCGGTCATCACTTTGACGAGCTAAAGCAGCTATTTGAAATGATGTTCCGCAATCTGGCGGATGGTGAGCCTTATGCAGAACGCTTTTGTAACAGCCTGATGCACGCTCTGCTGGATAAGGTTCTTTCCGTTGTCAACGCGCCGACCCCGGGTATTGCACCGGAAATTCCAGAAGTAGATGAACCGAATATACTTGGCTCCCGCGTAAAAAAATATATCGACCAGCACTACACAGAACCGATCACATTGCAATCCATTGCAAATGAGCTGCATGCCAGTCCGTGCTATTTATCTCACGTTTTTAAGGATATGAGCGGCTATTCCCCTATCCAGTATCTTTTGCGCCGCCGCATTGGAGAAGCGCAGACGCTTCTGATCACGACAGACTACTCTGTCACCCAAATCGCAGGTATGGTCGGTTACGATACCCAGAGCTACTTCAACATGCAGTTTACAAAAAATGTTGGTATATCACCAAAGAAATTCCGTCAGAATTATATTGTGGCGGACAAACATGTAAACGCTACTCTGAAAAAGAAACCCAAAAAGAATAAATAACATCCAAAATCCACCGCAGGACGAGACATGCAAATGTATCGTCCTGCTTTTCTTTTCGCCCGAACAAAAGCAAAGCCCGCCTGCTTTTGCAGACGGACTTTGCCGTTTCAGATGGATGAAAATATATAGTGTATTGAGAGAAATCAGATGGAAAACTTTAACCCATTTCAGAAACCTTGACCCATCTGCCTTCCTTCGCAGAGGTAGCCATTGCTTCCAAAATCTTATCGACCTCGTGACCATATGCCATATCGATGCCAACCTCACGGTCTTCGGTGATAGCGGTCAGAATATCGTGTGCCTGAATGGACATAATCTCATTATACGCAATGCCCTGCTCGTCGGTACCGCAGAAGTTTGCGTAATCGCCGTTGCGGGTGTTGCCCTTGATGATCTTGTAGCCGCGCTCCTTCGGATCGCAGTCATTGGAGTAATATACCAACTCATTGATGCGAGTCATCTCAAACTTCACGCTGCCCTTGCTGCCCTGAATCTCATATGCAAGGCTTACCGGACGCGCTACGGAAATACGGCTGGAGGACATGGAACCGATACGGCCATCCTCATACTTCACGATAACATAAATCTGGTCATCGGTGTCAATATCCAGCGTCTTAGAGTTGTCACGTGCATCCGGACGCTTGTCATACGGGGTATCCCAAGAAGCAAATACCTCTACGATCTTCTTGCCAACGATCATATCAGACAGGCTGACAACGTGTGCAGTCAGATCGCCCAGAGCGCCGGTACCTGCGGTAGCAGCCAGCTGTCTCCAGGTTGCCGGTGTATTCGGGTCTGCACAGTAGGAGCAGTCGAACTCGCCGCGGAAAGTAACGAAGTCACCCAGCTTACCGGAGTCCATCATTTCCTTTGCCAGAACATTTGCCGGGCATTTGGTGTAGATGAAGTCAACCAAGCTCTTAACGCCTGCCTTTTCAACAGCGTCAACCATTGCCTGGCCTTCTTCCAGTGTGTTTGCCATCGGCTTCTCACACAGGATATGCTTGCCAGCCTCAGCTGCTGCAATTGCAATCTCAGCATGGGTAAAGTTCGGGGTTGCAATGATAACCAGATCAACCTCCGGATCATTGACAACGTCATGCCAGTCAGTGGTAACCTTCTTATAGCCGAAACGCTCTGCTGCCAGATTTGCAGCCTGTTCGTTTACGTCTGCTACGATCTCAAATACCGGCTTTACATCGTGGTAAGCCTGACGTACATTCGTCATACCAATAGAATGGAAGCTGCCCATCCAGTTTGCGCCACAGAGGCCGATTTTAACTTCTTTCATAATGCTTTCTCCTTTATCTTATATAATTCATGTGTTTGATATGATGTGTGATCAGATATCGTAGCCAACACCTTTGAGGTACTCTACGCTTGCCTTAACATTTGCAAGGCTGTTTTCTACATTGCGCGGGTCGCATTCCTGCTCAATGGTGATGTAGCCGTTGTAGCCGATCTCTTCCAGAACGTCAGCGATTGCACGGTAATCCAGCATGCCCTTGCCGATCGGACACATAGAGCCCTTTGCGCAGCCCTCAAAGAAGCGGATATGCTCGCCCATGACTTCGTCATAAACCTTCTTGTCAATGTCCTTAAAGTGTACATAATCTAGGCGATCCTTGTACTTTCTCAGCCACTCCACCGGATCCATGCCTGCATATGCCAAATGACCGGTATCCAGAACGAAGCCTGCCAGCTCGTTCGGAATTTCTTCTGCCAGACGGTCGATCTCATCGGCAAATTCAATATAGCCGCCGCAATGCGGATGCAGTACCGGACGTACGCCATAGCTGTTTGCCTTTTCACACAATCCCTTGAAATGCGAAATCAGCTTTGCCCAGCCTGCGTCGTCCAGACGGGGAGAACGATCTGAATGTCCTGCTCCGTAGTCACGCTCATCAGAACTGAAAAAGTCCATAACTGTCAGATACGGTGTCGGCCAGCGCTGTCCTTCCTCACGCGGCAGCGGCGGCAGCTTGGTAATCAGAGAGCAGATGCCGTCAACCTGCGCCAGCAGCTTCTCATAGTTCTCGTCACTATACATATCATCAAAGATGGTACCAGCAACAATGGAAAGATTATTTTTATTCAGTTCAGCGGTTACTCCTTCGATATCATCTGTCGGAATCCAGCCATTCGGTCCAAGCTCAATCGCACGATAACCTGCTTCATGTGCTTCACGCAGAACACGCTGATAGGTTGGAAGATTCGGATTGGTGATGTCATCGACACCCCAGCAGCACGGTGCGCCACAGATTTTGATTCCCATTTTTGTCCTCCTTGCATTTATAATGTTTTTGTCATCTTTTTGCCTTGATCTTTTGATGGTTCTATTCTAACAATTCGACGGATATTTTTCTTTCAATATCTTTCTTTATTGTGAAAATATACAAAAAATATTTTTTAGCTTCAAAAAGCAGGCGATCTTGCACAGTTTTTTTCATTTTCAAAACAATTTTGTAGTCAATTTTGAAATTTCGTTTTTGGAACCGGCCTGTAAAATTTTCTTTATTTTTTTAATTTCCCGCTTTTTGTTCCGCCACTGTGTCAAAAAAACAAGAT
>JAUNWG010000019.1 GCA_030540435.1 Eubacteriales bacterium | reverse complement strand
GGTCTGTTATTTGCATCTGATCCAACTCCGGCAATGTTTCATCGTTTACATTGATCTTGCTGTTCATATAAATTGCTGCCAAAACCGTTGTTGCACATAACACACATGCAACTAGGAATACAATTGCAGTTCTAAATGGCCGTTTTTGCTTTGGTCTTACTGCGGCATGATCGTGCGTGATTTGTATGATCCTTTTTTTGTCCTGTTCGTTTAATTTTACTTCGCCAAGCTCTGCATCTATTATTCTACGAATATCATTCTCATTCACCATAACCAACCTCCATCAAAATGCATTTTAACCGTTTTCTTGCCCGATGTAGTCGTTGAATGATCGTATTTTCACGTTTTCCCAAAACCTCGGCGATTTGCTTCACTGACAGCTCCTGATAATAGTACAGCAATATCACTTCCTTGTCCGCAGATGGAAGCCGAGATATTGCGCCGGAAACGCTGTCTTTTTCCAATAAGTCATTGATTTCGTCCGTATGCGGATGTTCCTTTACATCCTCAAGCGAAACAGGATAGCTTTTGAACCAGCGCGTCCGCATGATATTTTTACAACTATTGATTGCAATTTTACTCAACCATGTTTTTTCCGATGCCCTGTGTTCAAATCTGTCGTGAAATTTCATTGCTTTGATAAATGTTTCCTGTGTGGCATCCTCCGCCAATTGATAATCCTTCAAATAAATATAACACATGCGCAAAATCGCATCTCCATATTCATCCATAAGATGTTCTAAAAGCTGCTCCGTTCCCACATGTATCACCGTCTTACATTCCACTTGGTCATTTCGATCTCCGTATATTTTTTAGACACAACATCTTCAGAAAATATTACACCTTATCTCATATAAAATAAATCTATTTTACATACAAAAATATAGCCGCCCGGCCTCTTTCGAGACCGGGCGGCTTTTCTCACACCCATCGCATCATATCCTTCCGCATCCGCTTGATAATGCGCTTTTCCAGTCGGGAAATATACGACTGGGAAATGCCGAGCATATCCGCTACCTCCTTCTGCGTGCGCTCCTCACCGTCGGCAAGCCCGAAGCGCATGGAAATGATCGTTTTTTCCCGTTCGGGCAATTGCTGCAACGCCCGCCGCAGCAGCTGCCGGTCGACATCGTCCTCCACCGGACGCATCACACAGTCCGGCTCTGTGCCGAGAATATCCGACAGCAGCAGCTCATTGCCGTCCCAATCCGTACTCAGCGGTTCGTCAAACGAAACCTCTGTCTTCTGGCTGGATACCTTGCGCAGATGCATCAAAATTTCGTTTTCAATACAGCGCGACGCATATGTCGCCAGCTTGGTCTTTTTGTCCGTATTGTATGTCTCAATCGCCTTAATCAAACCGATCGTGCCGATGGAGATCAGGTCCTCAATATTGATACCAGTATTTTCAAACTTTTTTGCGATATATACAACCAGCCGCAGATTGTGCTCGATCAACCGGTCGCGGCAGCCGGCATCTCCATTCTGGCAGCCGGCAATCGCCTCTGCCTCCTCCTTTGCACTGAGCGGCGGCGGGAGCACTGCTGACCCGCCAATGTAAAATATCCCTCTCTCCTCCGGCAGCAGCCCGATTCGCACCAGAAGCCGCCGCAGTCCCTGCCAAAACGCTGGCATAACCACTCTCCTTCCCTTGTTATGGTTCGATCAATCCATCATACTCCCCCGCACAGATCGTTCCCGCACCGGAGATCGCGGCCATGCTGTCATACGCGGAGCCATCCTCCCGTGTCACGGCATCCGGCCGAAAGCATGGCATCAGCCCGCCGCCGCCGACACTCTGAAAGGAAACCAGCCGCCAGCCTGCCGCACCTGTCTGCTGTGCACGCTGTACCAGCTCCACCGCATTGCTCTGCCCTAACAGAAGCGGCAAAAACTGCAATTCCTCCGGCAATATCCTTGCAGCCGCCGCGCGGGTCAGGACCAGCACCGGCCTGCCGGTCATCGGGTCGCGCAGCGTATTGCCGCTGTCCACCAGCAGATAAAATTCCTGCATTTTCCCGTGGACGGTCAGACAGACCGTTTCCCCATGCGGACGGTTTTCCTGCGCTTTTCCCCGGAACACCAGCCCGCTCAGGCCATAGGCAAGCGCTGCCGAGACAAGCAGGGTCTTGCGTGACACCGGCGCATACAGCGCGCCGCCTGCGGAAAGGCTCGCGCCGCTCAGCTGTTCGAGTGCAAACACGCACCCGCCGAAGACAAACGATACCAGCAATACCAATAGCGTCTGCCGGACGAGCATGCGCACACTGCGCACGGAAAACGCGATCGCCGCCATACCGGCACAGCAGGCAATACGCATCGGCAGCGCGGACAGGACGGGCAGCAGTACACAGCCCGCTGCATAAACCGCGCCAACTGCTGCCGCAGCAGCCAGACGCCATACCGGGCACGGTCTGCCGCCAAGTGCGGAAGCTGCCCGCAGGATACAGTAATCCATGCAGAAATTCAACGCCAGCAGAACATCCAGATAGATCACACGCATATGGGCCTCCACCTCCTGCGTGTGATAGATTGTAGCATACATGCCCTGCTGTTTGTGACGAAACACTGTCCACAGGAAAAAATTCGCTCGGCCTGTTTCCGCAGCAATTGACTTTATTCTGCTGTTATGCTATGGTTTTTATGTTGTGAAAACGAATGATATCATGATCCAAGGGGGATTCTATGGTTTTTAGCAGTATTTCCTTTTTGTTTGTCTTCCTGCCCGCGTTCCTGCTGTGTTATTTTATTATCCCGCAGCGCTTCCGCGGCGCAAGGAATCTGATTCTTCTGGCGTTCAGCCTGTTTTTTTATGCATACAGCGGCGTGCGTTTCCTGCTGCTCATGCTGGTTTCCATTGTTCTGAATTATTGCTGCGGCCTGCTTGTGGATGCAAAAAACAGCCCGCAGATACGCAAAGCAGGTATGATCCTCGCTGTTGTCGGCGGGCTTGGGCTGCTGGGCTGGTTCAAATATGCCGGCTTCGCGGCGGAGAACCTCAATCTTCTGGGCATTCATGTCGCAATCCCGGACATTGTGCTCCCGATCGGTATTTCCTTCTTCACGTTCCAGGGCCTGAGCTATGTCATCGATGTATACCGCAACGACGCACCGGTACAGAGAAATCCGTTTTCCGTCGCGCTGTACATCTCCATGTTCCCACAGCTGGTAGCCGGGCCGATCGTCCGCTATACGACGGTTGCAGAAGAGATTGATACCCGCAAGGAGTCGTTATCCGAATTTTCCGCCGGTGCAACCCGTTTTGTCTTCGGCCTCGCCAAAAAAATCCTGCTTGCCGACACCATCGCCATTATTGCGGACAATATCTTTTCCCAGTCAACGGATACGATGGCAGTTTCGCTCGCATGGCTGGGTGGCCTCGCTTTCATTGCGCAGGATTATTTTGACTTTTCCGCTTATTCCGATATGGCCATCGGCCTTGGCCGCATGATGGGCTTTCATTTCCTGGAAAACTTCAATTACCCGTTTATTTCCAAGTCGGTCACGGAGTTCTGGCGCCGCTGGCACATTTCCCTGTGCTCCTGGTTCCGCGATTACGTCTATTTTCCGCTGGGCGGCAGTCGGCGCGGCGTGCCCCGGCAGATCTTCAATATGCTCGTTGTCTGGTTCCTGACCGGCCTGTGGCACGGCGCATCGTGGGTATATATTTTCTGGGGCATGTATTACGGCATCCTGCTCATCGGCGAAAAATATGTCTGGGGCAAACAGTGGGAGCGCCTGCCTGCTGTGGTGCGCATCCTGCTCACCATCGGTATCTACACGCTGGGCTGTGCACTGTTCCGCTCCCCGACGCTTTCGAGCGCGCTGCACTTCTGGGGCGCGATGTTCGGTTCCTCCGGCATCCTGTACGACCATCAGACGATCTATTATCTGCTGGAATATGCGCCGGAAATCATTATTGCAGTGCTGGCTTCCCTCCCGTTTAAAATCTGGATCGGGGATGCGCTGGAAAAGAAAAACACCGGCTGGTCACGTGCACTGCTGAACTATGGTCCACCGGTGCTGGCGATCGTGCTGCTTTTCCTCAGCTATACCCAGCTGGTCACCACATCCTTCCATCCGTTCATCTACTTCCAGTTCTAAGGCGGTGATATCTTTTGAAATCCAAAACAGTTTCTCATATTCTATTTACGCTGATATTTATCGGCATCCTGTTCGGTACGCTGTTTACCCTCGTCTTAAAGCCCAAACGCCTGGTATCCTATTATGAAAACCGCAACCTTGCCACTATACCAGAATTTTCCGTTTCAAGCCTGTGGGACGGCAGCTATTTTGCCGCGTGGGAAACCTACCTTTCCGACCATGCCGTTGGACGCGAAACACTCCTCCATCTGCACACACAGACCGACCTCGACGTCCTGCACCGCCCAATGGTGAACGACATCATCGCATCGGAGGATGACAAGCTGCTCGCGTTCTATGTCGACCCGCCGAAAACAGACGAAGACGTTGCAGCTGCCAGCAGTGTGCTGACAGAGCAATGCGCTGCGATCAACAAGCAGATCCAATCCTACGGCGGCACCTTCCTGTTTGCCAGTGTCCCCGGTCAGACTTCTTACTACGCGGATTCCTATCCGTGGTACCTGTCCGACACTGCCGATCAGTTTGAGCTGCATCGGGATGTTCTTGCCGCCGATTTGAAAGCGAACGGGGTGCCATTCCTCGATATCGGGAAATACTACGATTCCCTTGGGCATCCAGTGGACTTTTATTCCTCCACCGACCACCATTATACCTACCGCGGCGCGTTTGCAGCTTATCAGGATATCATGCAGCAGATTAACGCGCTGACCGGTGACGACCTCAAAATTTATACAGAGGACGAGCTGGAATTCCGCACGCTGCCCAATCATTCGCTCGGCTCACGCGCACGTAAACTGTACAGCGTGCATGACAATGCGGAGGAGCGCCTGACAATCAGCAGCTTCAAGCAGCCGGTCGCCTTCCGCCGCTATGACAACGGCACGGAGGTCGCAGCCTCCTGCTACACGCTGCCTGCGAATGATACAACGGAGATCAGCTACACGATCTATATGGGCGGTGACCAGGCGGAAACCGTCATCCAGACAGACCGTCCGGAGCTGCCAAACATTCTGATCGTCGGTGACAGCTACACCAACGCACTGGAAACGCTGCTGTATGCGAGCTTCAATGAAATGCGCTCGCTTGACCTGCGGCATTATCAGGAGAAGCCCCTGTCGGAATACATCGCAGACTATCAGCCGGATATCGTGCTGTACCTGCGCGATTACGGTTCCCTGCTGTCCGCAGAGGGCAACGGCACATTAAAATAATAGAACTGTAAAAAAGGATGCACGCCACTGTGCATCCTTCTTTTATGCGCTTGTTGTCGGGCTTCTGCCTATCCCTACTCCCTGATATCCCGTTCTTCCTTCCAATGCTTGATCTGCTTTCTAATGCGCACAAGGCCCAGCAGGATAATAACAGCCAATACCATTGCAAAAATGAAAACGCCTAGGCTCCATGCTCCGCCGGTATCTGCATACTGAACGCCTTGCGCCCCTCCGGCGCAAAGCTCACAGGCGAGTGCCAGCAGCAAAATGCGTTCTATGCGCTTTAAGTGCTTGATTTTAGAATCAATGTCCGAAAAAATTGCAAATGGGCCATCCGAAACCTTTTTGCGGAAATATGTCCAGCCATTGAACCATGTAGCGATGTGCTCTGCGCCGGTTTCCTCCATAAACCGGATGTACGCGATGCTCTCCGGCGACTTCGCGCCATGCTCCAGCAGCTCCAGCCGGTACTGATATTCCCCCGGCGTCCCCTCCTCAAAGGTATAGCGGAACAGGCTGGTATCCACCAGATTCCAGCCGTTCGCTGCCATTTCATTCAGCCAGTCCTCTTCCTTTTCGTACTGCCATGCCATAAACAGCCTGTGCATTATCCTTCTCATTGCGTCCACTCCCTTGTCAGCTTTTCCCCGTTGTCAAGCAGCTCCTGCAATCGTTTGATCTCCATGCGGACAGCATCCCGTCCAGCCTGTGTCAGCTGGTACTCCTTTTTGCGCCCTTCGCTGGGCAGCGCGGTGATCCAACCCTTTTTCAGCAGGGTGTTGATCGCACCATATAACGTCCCCGCCGCAAGGCGTACCCTGCCGCCGCTGAGCCGCTCCGTGTTCTGCATGATGCCATAGCCATGCATCGGCTGATCCAACGACAACAGGATGTAAAAAACCGCTTCCGTCAGCGCTATCGCTTCCATTGCTTTTCCTCCCGTTTACTTCGGTTTCCGTTATATCGTTCGACGATATAATGATTATAACGGCAGCCGATATAATTGTCAATCCATTTCAACAAGATATCTTTGCCATCTGCTTTTCATCCCAGCCGTTTCATCGTAATGACGATACGGCCTTTTTTGCTCTCCCCCAGAATGCTGTCCACCTCGCCGCGCCCCATGCCGCGCAGCGTGATGCGGTCATGCGCTGCAACTTCCCTGTCCGGACGCAGGCATTCCTGCTGGTTGACGAACACCTTTCCAGCGCGCACCGCATCCGCCGCCTTCGCCCGGGACAGCCGGAACATCGCCGCCGTCACGGCGTCCAGCCGCATGGAAGCCACGGTGTCGCGCAGCCATGTCACAGTCTCCTGCGGGATGATGACGCGGGACAGCGGGATCTGCTCCACCGATATATGCTTGCGCCCCGCCTTGCCGTAATTTGTCAACAAAAACGGCACCAGTTCACGCAGCACGATGATATCCGCGCCGTGGTCTCCCACCAAAATATCGCCGATGCCATTGCGCTGCAATCCCAACCCCATCAGGGAGCCGAGGAAATCCCGATGCGTCAGCGTATCCCCTTTGCTGCGGATGCAGCGGATCGCCGCCAGCGGACAGTCCTCACCGTCTGTCGGGATGTCCTCCATCCATTCCGGCAGAAACAGCAGCACCTGCCGCTCTGCATTTTCATGCCCACCCCAGAATCGTCCGCTCCGGTCGCCCACCGCTTCCAGCAGCCTGCGCGCCAGCCCGGCTTCGTGCAGATCGAGAAATTTTGTGCTGGTCAGATAACTGCGCTCCCGGCAGATATCCGCCTTTTCCGCGACCTGCGCCAGCAGGAGCCGTTCCTCTGCCGTCTGCGCCAGTGTGCGGATGCTGTCATGCTGTTTTGCCATATATGCTGCCTCATTTCGTTTCTGTTTTTGCAAAATACATATAAAACTATTGTACTGCATCAAAATCTGTATTACAATAATAATTGGTCTGATATGACCAGAAAGGATGATCTCATGGTTCGTGATGATGTACTGCGTGCATTGGAACAGCACCGCGGACAGCTCGTGTCCGGCGGGACGCTTGCAAAGGAGCTGGGCGTTTCGCGCACAGCCGTCTGGAAAGCAATTACCACCCTGCGTGAAATGGGGTTCCCGATCGAATCCTCCGCCGGGGAGGGCTACCGCCTGGCAGAGTCAAGCGATGCTTTGTCCGAAGCCGGCATTGTCATGGAACTGAACACCGAGCGGCTTGCGCGCAATCTCTGCGTGCTGTCCACGGTCGATTCCACGAATACATATCTGAAGGAACGCGCCGCCACACTGCCGGACGGCTATGCCGTCGTTGCAGACTGCCAGACCGCTGGACGCGGACGGCGCGGGCGTTCGTTCCTGTCCCCATCCGGTACAGGCGTTTATATCAGCCTGCTGCTGCACCCTTCGCTGCCGTTGGAGCGCATCAATATGATTACCGTCGGTGCCGCCGTGGCGCTGAGCGAAGCGATCGCGGAGACAGCAGGTTTCACGCCGGATATCAAATGGGTCAATGATATATTGAAAAACGGCAAAAAGCTGTGCGGCATTCTGACGGAAGCCTCTGTCGAGGCCGAGACAGGGCAACTCTCCTATGCCATTGTCGGTGTCGGCATCAATGTCCGTATGCCGGAAACCGGTTTGCCGGAGGAAATCCGCGACATTGCCGGCTGTCTGGAGGATTTTTCCCCTTATCCGGTTCGCCGCAATGCACTGACAGCTTCCTTTTTCAACCATATGGAATCGTGTTATCAGCTGATCGTTTCGGGCAACACGGAAGCGCTCATTGACCGCTACCGCTCGTTTATCCATTTCCTTGGCGAACCGATCACAGTCATCCAAAACGGTGAAAAACAGCCTGCAACGGCTGTTGCCATCGACTCCAGCGGTCATCTTGTCATTGAACAGGACGGCCGGCGTTCTACCATGCTGGCGGGCGAGATCAGCATCCGTCTGCCGGAGCAGTCCCAATAAGCTCTGTGGTGGGACGCGCTTTTCCCCGCACGTTTTAAAGGAGTACAACCCGCATATGAAAGATTGCATTATTATCGGAAAAGGCCCTGCCGGGCTGTCTGCCGCGCTGTATATCCGCCGTGCAGGCTTCACTCCCCTTGTCATCGGACGAGATTCCGGTGCACTCGGGCAGAGCCACCGCATCGAAAATTATTTTGGTCTTGAGACCCCGATCAGCGGCGACGAGCTGTTCCGCCGCGGCCTGGTACAGGTCGAGCGCCTTGGCATTGAGGTTCTGAGCGATGAGGTCGTTTCCATCCGGGAGACCAACGGCTTCCGCGTCTGCACAGCAAGCGGACGCATCATCCGCACGCATTCCGTCCTGCTGGCTACAGGCAAACGCCGCCGCACGCCTGCCGGATTAAACGCGGACCAGTATCTCGGCCGCGGCGTCAGCCAGTGCGCCCAGTGCGACGGCTTCCTCATGCGCAACCGTCCGCTTGCCGTCATCGGCAGCGGCGATCACGCCGTTTCCGAGCTGAGCCATCTGCGCACGCTCACAAATGATCTCAAGTTGTTCACCAACGGCGCAACCATGACGACGGACCGTTTCCCAAAGGATCTTCCGATCATCCAGGACCCGATCTCCGCATTTTACGGTGATGAAGATGGCGCCCTTGCCGGTATCCGCACGGAAAACGGCGATTATCCAGTCGACGGCGCATTCCTTGCCGAAGGCATTGCTTCTGCATCCGATTTTGCCGCCCGTATGGGTGTCATCATGGACGGCGACGACATCAAAGTCGACCGCAATTACCAGACCAATGTCACCGGATTGTTTGCCGCAGGCGACTGCATCGGCGGCGTATTACAGATCGCAAAGGCTGTGTCAGACGGTGCAATCGCCGGACTGAGCATCAGCGAATACCTGCGCAATCTGCCCAAGGCAGAAAAAGAATAACAAATCCCGATTACAAAAAAGCAGCGGAGACAGGCCATCGCACCTGCTCCGCTGTTCGTTTTTTCGGATAGATATCAATTAAATTTCCATAATGACCGGCAGGATCATCGGGCTGCGCTTGGTCTTACGGTACAAAAATTCTGAAAGGTCGTTTTTGACATTTGCTTTGATGGTTGTCCAGTCGCGGATATCATCATCAATGCAGCGGTCGAGCGCGCGCTGGGAAATGCGGCGCAGCTCCTCCATCAGATCCTCCGCTTCCTTTACATAAATAAAGCCGCGGGAAACGATGTCCGGTCCTGCGATCACGATGCCGCTCTCGCTGTCCAGTGTGACAACGACGACCAGCAGGCCGTCCTCCGACAGATGCTTTCTGTCGCGCAGCACCGCCGTGCCGACATCGCCGATGCCGAAGCCATCCACCAGCACCTTGCCGGACGGAACCGGATTGGCAATGCGTGCCGCCTTTGCGGTAATCTCAACCGGCCGGCCGATGTCCGTAATGATGACATGGCGCGGATTGACGCCAGTCTGGACTGCCAGCTCGCCATGCTTGCGGAGCATACGATATTCGCCGTGCACCGGGATGAAATACTTCGGCTTGACCAATGCGAGCATCATCTTCAGCTCCTCCCGGCACGCATGTCCAGAAACATGGATGATCGCGGAACGGTCGTATACGACATCCGCGCCCTTCTTAGTCAGCTCGTTTATCATCTTGGTGACCGACTTCTCGTTGCCCGGAATGGCGGACGCAGAAATGATGACCTTGTCGCCCGCGCCGATTTCCACCTGCTTATGGCCGGAAAATGCCATGCGGTACAGCGCACTCATCGCCTCGCCCTGCGAACCGGTACACACGACAACAACCTTGCTCTTGGGATAGCGGTTGATGTCCGCAATGTCGATCAGGACATTTTTCGGTGCGGTCAGATATCCCAGCTCCATCGCCACATTTGCAATGTTTTCCATACTGCGCCCGCAGATAGCCACCTTGCGGCCGTGATGGGCAGCGGCATCGAGCACCTGCTGTACGCGGTAGATATTGGAAGCGAATGTCGCAATAATAATACGCTGGTCACAGCCCTTAAACTGTGCCTCAAACGTCTTTCCGACTTCCATCTCACTTGGCGTATAGCCTTCGCGCTCTACATTGGTCGAATCGCTCATCAGCGCCAGCACGCCTTCCTTGCCCAGCTGACCGAAACGGGTCAGGTCGATCATCTCACCTGAAACCGGTGTGGCATCAATCTTAAAGTCACCGGTGTGGATGATGGTACCGAGCGGCGTGCGCACAGCAAGCGCAACAGAATCCGCAATGGAATGGTTGGTATGGATCAGCTCGATATCGAAGCAGCCCAGCTTGATGTGGTCGCCCGCCTTGACGCAGTTGATCTTGACCTGTCTGGTCATGCGGTGCTCCTCAAACTTGGAATTGAGGATGCCGGCAACCAGCCGCGTGCAGTAGACCGGGACATTCAGCTCCTTAAGCACATACGGCAGCGCGCCGATATGGTCTTCGTGACCATGCGTAATGACAATGCCGCGCACCTTGCTCCTGTGACGGCGCAGATAGGTGATGTCCGGGATGACCAGGTCAACGCCAAGCATTTCGTTATCCGGGAATGCCAGGCCGCAGTCAATCGCAAAAATATCCTGTCCATACTCCACGACCGTCATGTTCTTGCCGATCTCATTGAGTCCGCCCAACGGTATAATCTTCAGTTTTTCTTTCATATAAGCGTATCACTTTCCTTTTTCCATAAACACGGACGGCAGCCGCATCACCTCTGAAGCAGGCACAACAAAAAAGCTCTTCAGCATACACCGGAAAGCAGTTGCAGCGCTGCCGCCGCGTTGAGATATAGTATTAAAATTTTGTTTCAAATCTATCCGAACGCCGCGGAAATCCATTTTCCGTCGGCCAAACGTCAAAAACTTTTTCTTAGTATAGCACAGTTTTGCAAAATTGTACACCCATTTACTCCTTTTCTGTCCCACGGGACGCACGAAATATTTCGATCCCGCATGACTTTTTTCGTCATTTCGCAGCCTCTCTTCTGGATTAGCAATCAAATGGAAAATACTGTTGTACTTCCGCTGCATGTGGCTCATGATCGGAAAATGCATCGCCATAGTTTAAAACTATACCAAACCTGATATAATATGTATTTTACGAATTGGCTCTAATATATTATGATAATCTTATCAACAAAATATGTGATATCTGAGAATGAAGAACGCACTGCCTTTGCAGAAAAGTCAAAAGATCCGGCCTTTCAGATATGCCTTGGAATCTGCTTTGCTTTTTGCTGTCAAATGCGGTATACTATTACATATTCTACTAAGATACAGGGGTTTCATGTCATGAAGATTTCAGAAATTTTTCAGACCAAAAAAACGGTCTTTTCCATGGAGGTTTTTCCGCCCAAGCAGTCCAGCAAGATCGACACGATCTATGACACCATCGAGCGTCTGGGCGACACCAATCCGGATTTCATCAGCGTTACTTACGGCGCAGGCGGCACCGGTACGGGCAGCCTGACGGCAAAGATCGCCTCCGACATCAAAAATACGTATCACATCGAGTCGATCGCGCACCTGACGGCGATCCACTCCACACGTGCACAGGCAACCGAAGTGCTCAAGGAATTCCGCGACATGGGCATTGAAAATGTCCTCGCTCTGCGCGGCGATCTGCACCCGGAGCTTCCAGTACCGGGCGAGTTCCAGCACGCCAGCGACCTGACGCAGTTTATCTCGGATTTCGGCGGCTTTGACATCTGCGGCGCATGCTACCCGGAGGGACATCCGGAATCCGCCGATCTGACCTCCGATATCATCAACATGCGCACAAAGATCGACGCCGGTGCGACCCATCTGATCTCCCAGCTGTTCTTTGACAACAACGATTTCTACGCATTCCTGGAACGCGCAAAGCTCGCAGGCATCAACGTGCCGATCGAAGCAGGTATCATGCCGGTCATCAACAAGAGCCAGATCGAGCGCATGGTATCCACCTGCGGCGCAAGCCTGCCGCGCAAATTCGCGCATATGGTTTCGCGCTATGAAAACGACCCGGAAGCGCTGTTTGACGCAGGCATTGCCTATGCAGTCGACCAGATCATCGACCTGATCGCCAGCGGCGTGGACGGTATCCATCTGTACACCATGAACAACCCGCGTGTCGCACATATTATTTACACACGCATCAAAAAGGTACTGGAGGCATCCAACAAGGCATGACACTGACGCTCGACCGCACGGAAGTCCTGCGCTATATGGGGCATCAGGGCGACGACACCCACATCACAGAGACAGCGGACTGGGCGATCCAGCGCATAACAGAGATCGCTGTACCGCGATGGAAATGGGTCGAATGCGATCTCGACGCGCTGCCGCTGTCCGGCAAGGACATTCGGCGCCATCTGGCAGGCTGTGACCGCATGGTTGTGCTGTGCGCCACGCTGGGCGCCGCCGTTGACCGTGAGATCCGCCTGACGGAGCACCGCAGTATGCTGCGCGCGCTTGCGCTGGATGCGGCGGCAGGCGACGCCATCGAAAAAGTATGTGATGCCGTCGAGGATGAGATCCGCCTCCATTTTGGACAGGCCGGACGCTACGTCACAGGGCGGTATTCCCCCGGCTATGGCGACCTGCCGATCACAATACAGCCGGACATCCTTACGCTGTGCGATACCGCACGCCGCATCGGACTTTCTGTTACCCAAACCAATATCCTTACGCCGCGCAAATCGGTCACCGCCTTGCTCGGCGTATCTTCGCATCCAGTAAACGGGCGTGGACGCGGCTGCGGTACCTGCAGCCTGTCTGCGAACTGTCCCTATAGAAAGAGAGGAACGCATTGTGGAGCTTAAATCGCATATTTCCGCCGATTTCCTCATGTTGGACGGCGGCATGGGCACCATGCTCATGGAAGCCGGTATGCCGGCAGGCTCACTGCCGGAGCTGATGAATCTGACACATCCGGAAATTATTACGGATATCCACCGCCAGTATGTCGAGGCGGGCACCGATATGGTCATCACCTGTACCTTCGGCGCAAATGAAAAAAAAGCGGCCGGCTGCGGGCATGAGATCGAGGAGATTATTACCGCCGCAGTTGCCAACGCGCGCGCTTCCGGCGCAAAATTTGTCGCGCTGGATATCGGCCCAATCGGTGAGCTGCTCGCTCCCACCGGTACGCTGGAATTTGACGAAGCGTATGACATCTTCGCCCGTCAGATCAAATGCGGTGCAGCGTGCGGTGTGGACGCCATCTATATCGAAACCATGACCGACCTGCTGGAGGTCAAAGCAGCTGTACTCGCCGCGCGTGAGCTGACTGATCTTCCGGTTTTCGCAACGCTGACTTATGAAGCCTCCGGCCGCACCTTCCTCGGTGTCCCGCCGGAAGCCGCTGCGCTGACCCTGCAGGGCTTGGGCGTCAGCGCCATCGGCATCAACTGTTCGCTCGGCCCGAAGGAAATCCTGCCGATCGCAAAGCGGCTCTCCGCCGTGTCCTCTGTGCCAATGATCATCAAGGCAAATGCCGGGCTGCCGGACACCGCGTCCAACACGCTGTCCTATGACATCACACCGGAGGATTTCGCGCATTATGTACCGGATTATCTCGATCTCGGCTTTACGATCTTCGGCGGCTGCTGCGGCACTACGCCGGAATATATCCGCCAGATGCGTGCGGTGATCGAAAAAGCGGAATTTCATCTCCCCGGGGACAAGCACATCGCTGCGCTGTGCTCCGGCACGCGCTATGTGCCGATCGACGGCGTTTGCGTCATCGGTGAACGCATCAACCCGACCGGCAAAAAGCGCTTCAAGCAGGCGCTGCTCGACCACGATATCGACTATATCATCGACCAGGGCATGGAACAGGCAGACGCCGGCGCCCATATCCTCGACGTCAATGTCGGTCTTCCCGGCATTGACGAGCGCGAGATGATGCTGGAGGTCACACAGGAGCTGCAGAGCGTGATTGACCTGCCGCTCCAGCTGGACTCCAACATACCGGAGGTTTTGGAGCCGTCCCTGCGCCGCTACAATGGCACACCAATGATTAACTCGGTCAACGGCGAGGACGCGAGCCTGAACAGCATCCTCCCGCTCGTCGCCAAATACGGTACCATGGTCGTCGGCCTGACGCTGGATGAAAACGGCATCCCGCCCACGGCAGAGGGGCGCGTCGCCATTGCACGCAAGATCGTCAGCCGCGCGGCAGAATACGGCATCCCGCCGGAGCGCATTGCCATTGACTGCCTGACGCTGACGGTATCCGCAGAGCCTGCCGGTGCGATGAATACCCTTGCCGCCCTGCGCACCGTCAAGGAGGAGCTGGGTGTCAAGACCTGCCTCGGCGTGTCCAACATTTCCTTTGGCCTGCCCCAGCGTGTCAAGGTCAATTCCCATTTCCTTGCGATCGCGCTGGAAAACGGGCTGGATTTCCCGATCATCAACCCCAATGTGCCGGAAATGATGCAGGCAGTCGACGTACACAATCTGCTGCACCAGCGCGACCCCGGCAGCCAGCATTACATCGAGACGTATGCGGTCCCCGTTGAGGCGCCCACAAACCCTAAGTCGTCCTCTCCCGATCAGCCGGACGTGCGCACCGCCATTTTAAAAGGCTTGGGGGAGGACTGTGCGAAAGCAACCCGTGCGCTGCTGGAAACCACCGATGCACTCGACGTTGTTTCCCAGCATCTGATCCCCGCCCTCGACATGGTGGGCGATCTGTTTGAAAAGGATAAGATCTTCCTGCCGCAGCTCATCCGCTCGGCGGAATGCGCGCAGCAGGGCTTTGAGGTCATCCGCGCGCATATGGCAAAGACCGGCGGCGAAGCGCCAAAGGCAGACAAAGTCATCCTTGCCACCGTCAAGGGCGATATCCACGACATCGGCAAAAATATCGTCAAGGTCGTGATGGAAAACTATGGCTACCAGATGATCGACCTCGGACGTGACGTCCCGCCGGAAACCGTTGTCGATTGTGCACTGAAGCAGGACGTCAAGCTGGTTGGCCTGAGCGCCTTGATGACAACGACACTCGGCGCGATGGCGGATACCATCACGCTGCTGCGCGAGCGCGGCTATACCGGCAAAGTCATGGTCGGCGGCGCTGTGCTGACCCCGGATTACGCGGAATCTATCGGCGCAGATTTCTACTGCCGTGACGCAAAGGCATCCGTTGACGCCGCCCGTCAGACCTTCTCGTAACCAGTAAAATTACAAAATCATTACAGTCCGATGCAGGCGGTTTGAAACCGATTTTCCTGTGTCGGACTGATTTTTTCCGGAACATTCCACGTTTTTTTCGCCAAAATTGCCAATAATCATGACTTTTTCTTGTGTAATACTTCTGAACTTTTCTGTTTTTGTTCAATTTTGTTTGACAAAACAAGGCCCTTCCTGTAAGATAGATTACAGAACGGTAACACGTTCGTAACAAAATTGATACCAACTGCCAGTCGGCAGTGTTATTTTGAAAAGGAGTTTACTTACATGTTTCAGAAGTTAAAGAAATGCATCATGGTCGCTGTCACCGGCGTTGTACTTACTGCCAGCCTGACTGCAGGCGCACTGGCTGCCAATGTTACCGCAACCGCAAGCGTAAATGTCCGCGCAGGCGCAGGCAATAATTACAAGGTCGTTACCGTCCTCAAGCAGGGCCAGACCGTTTCCACTTCCGGCAGCTCCGGCAACTGGACCAAGGTCACCGCAAATGGCAAGACAGGCTATGTCTACAGCAAATACCTGTCCTCCAGTGTATCCGGTTCTTCCACTACCGCTTCCAGCAAGCCGACTGCAGTATCTGCAAGTTCCTCTTCTTCCTCTTCGAGCAGCAAGCGCTACATGGGCAACTTCAAGCTGACCTTTTATGCAGGCGATTCTACCACTGCTTCCGGCAGAAGCCCGCGCGTCAACCACACCATCGCTGCGGATACCTCGATCCTGCCGATGTACACACAGGTCTACATCGAAGGCTGGGGAACCTACACCGTTGAGGATCGCGGCGGCGCGATCAAGGGCAAGAAGATTGATATCTTCGTTTCCAGCAACGCGGTTGCAAGAAAGTACGGTGTCAAGTACGCAGACGTTTACATCGTAAAGTAACATCAGAAAAGCAAACCGGCACAGGAACGTCCTGTGCCGGTTTTTTACGTTATGATCGTATTCAGTTTGCAACGATCGCAAGAAAGACTGCCTTTTTGTCCGAGCAGTTCTTTGTGTAATGCGATGCGCCGTCGCCGCACATCCATGCGTCGCCCGGATGGACGGTGTGCTCCTCGCCGCCGTCCGCGATCACCAGCTCACCCTCCAGCAGCCAGCAAAATTCCGCATCCGGCATGTGGGAATGCTCCCCGATGGTACATCCCGGTTCCAGCGTCAACAGTGCGCACATTTTGAATTTGCCGCAGGAGTCCTCCGCCTTCATCAGATGATGCATAATCACATCGCCTTCGCCGCCGCGCAGATGCTCGGTAATAGTCGTATTCTGATCTTGTGCTCGATTTAACATAGTTCGTTCATCCTTTCCCTGATTTTACTCGCTATCTGAAGCTCAGACGCGTTTTAAAACAACAGCTGTAACGCCGTTATTATGCCTGTCAATGTCATGGTCCTTGCGGAATGCCGGGCAAAGCTGCAGCAGCTTCCGCGTATCTTCCTCAAAGATCGTCAGCTTTTCACCGGGGACAAAAAAGGCGATCTGTCCGCGCTTCTGCAGCATCTCCAGCTCCTTGCGCACTGCAATGCGTATCTTCCCGCCTCTGCCGGTAGAGCCGAAGCCGTGTATGATCTTGAGCACACATACGCCCTGCCGTTTTGCAAGGCGAAGCTCCAGCTGTAGTCGGGACAATGCCTGTGCAACCGTTGGCATATCGTCCTCCAGATTGACCTGACGAATTGGTTCCATGTATCGTTCTGTTCCTTTCTCATCCCGCGCTGTCCGCCGGGATCTGAGACAGGAAATCGACAAACAGCGTGCTCATATCTGTATCTGTATCGCGGCACAGCCCTTTTATCATACGCTCCGGGTGCCACTGCACCGCCAGCACCGGCAGGGTGTCATGCTCCACCGCCTCGATCACGCCGTCCGCATCGCTGACCGCTGCCACACGCAGCCCTGCCCCCAGCGTGCGGATCGCCTGATGATGATAGCTGTTCACCGGCAGGCTCTCGCCAAACAACCTGCGCAGCCGCCCGCCCTCCGACGTAATGACAGTATGAATGGTGTTTTCATGCACATACGCCGTACCGAGGTGCTGGAACAGCGTCCCACCGAAAAACACATCAATGACCTGTATCCCGCGGCAGATGCCCAGTACGGGCTTTTTTCTTGCGCAAAACTGCTGTAATAGCTCCCATTCGCGTTCATCGCGCTGTAAATCCACACTGGTATCCAACCCGGTCATATGTCTGCCATAGTAAGACGGATGGATATCCCCGCCGCCGGAGAGCAGCAGAGCATCTGCCCGCTGTGCCAATGTCGTTACATCTCCATAGCCGCTGTCCAGCAGCGCGATGCCGCCAAAGCGTGCGAGCGCCCGTGCATACAGCTCACTCTGTGCCACCTGCCGGCTGCGGCTGCCCGCAATCGTTCCGGCTGATACCAGTATAACAGTATTTGCCGTATTTTTCACCTCCCGCATCATAAATATGGAAAAAGGGACCACACATTCCATCTGTGATCCGGTTCCCGCATTTAAGAATGCCATGAAACGCCTGCGAGCGGGCGCGAATCCGGGAAGGCATTTGAAATTTTCCACAGGCTGGTGAAAACAATGTATTTTTCCGATGCTCTGGCACTGCTGTGTGCCATCGTCATTTTCTTATTTGGTATGGAGCTGCTGTGCACGGGGCTGGAAGAGCTGTCACAGGGGTATACCCAAACGTTGCTGTCCCGTGCCGGGGATTCCATGTGGCGTGCTGTACTGTTCGGCACGGTCGTCACCGCACTGGTGCAAAGTTCCTCCGCTGTTACCTCTGTGATCGTCGGACTGGCGGCGTGCGGGATGCTTTCTCCCCGGCAATCTGCCGGGCTGATCGCGGGTGCAAACCTCGGCACCTGCTCTACAGCCTTTTTTGTGCATTTCGGGCTGCGCACCGTCCAGCCGGATTTTCTGCACGGCATCCTGCCGCTGCTCGTCCTCAGTGCCCTGCTTCCTCTCCTGCTGCGCCGGCGATGTCCGGCGGTACTGGCAGCAGGTGCGGGGCTTCTGGCGCTGCTGACCGGCATGGTGCGGATGCAGGATGCACTCGCGCAGTTGTCGGGTTCCCCGCTGCTGATCGAGCTATTGTCCGCCTGCCATACGCCGCTGACCGGCTTTTTCGCCGGTATCGTTGCCACCGCTGTTCTGCAAAGCTCCTCCGCCTGTATTGCGATCCTGCAAGCGTCCGCAGCATCCGGCGTGCTGTCCATCGGCAGCGTGGTTCCGATCATCCTCGGGCAGAATATCGGTACCTGCTCCACTGCACTGCTGGCTTCCGTCAGAGCAGGACATACCGCACGCCGCACCGCACTGCTGCATCTGCAATTCAACCTGCTGGGCGCTGCCGCGGTATTCCCTGTCCTGTTGGTTTTACCCGCTGTGTGTCCGCAGCTGCTTGCACAGCCCGCCGACAGCGGCGCCATCGCATGGGTCCATCTGCTGTGCAACCTCGCGGCCGCACTGGTCTTCCTCCCGCTTGCAGCGCATCAAGAAGCTCAGGCGCACCGTACAGCATAAACCGCTGCATTCAATTCTTCGTGACGATCCACGCATTCGGGATATGCCGTCCCTTTTCCGGCGTGACAGCGGAAGAATGGGTGATATTGCGTCCGCGGTAGTACATCACTGCCGACGAACCGCCGTCCAGATTGCACGCCTGGTACGCGCCATACTTCCATAAAATATCCGTCAGATCGCCCAATGTAATGCCAACCGAATAGCCCGGCTGACGTCCGTCCACCACTGCCATAAAGATCTGTCCATCCGTCGCCTGCCCAATGACCGAGCGCGGCTGCAAGCCCCAGCCAGACGAGCCGGAGATCAGCTGGGAGCCATTGACGATGAGCGCCGGGCTGAACTGCATGGCGTCGCGTGTGCCGTCCAGCAGGCTGTTGGAAATATTCAACCGATTGGACATATCCATGCCGATAACCTTCATTTTGACATCCAGCGTACTGTTCAGCACAGTTCCGTTCGTCATCATCAGGCCGAAGGCGTCGCCGCCGTTGCCGGTGCCCTCCGGATCGGAGAAGCCGCTGGCGTTGATGCCCAGCACCGCGCCGTTGCTCCTGCATATCTGCCGCAAATAGCTGCCCGATGTCCCCAGGGTATCCGAGGCGGCAAGCCGCACCTGTCCCGGATTTTTCACAATTGCCATCCTGCCGGAATAGCCGTCGCCCTTCAGCCCGACAATGACAATGCCGTTGCGCGTATCGATCGCACACACCGGATCGCCGTAGATTGTTTGAATGCCGGTTTCGTCTGCGTCATAATCCGCCTGATCAATCAGCAGGAAGCCATCTTCATCCAACACCTCACTGCGGTCGTGCGCTGCCATATAACTCCAGAAGGATTCCTGATCAATCTCCGCATACGCCTCGGAGAACTGGTCGCGGACATCCTCCCATGTATCAATTGCCTTTTCCGCATTTTTCTCAAAGGTCTTTGTGTCTGCTTGCTCCCAGCTGCTGTTATATTCCTCCTGCTGTAATTCCACCGTCATGCGTCCGCTCATCACGTCGTCAATGACGGACTGCGGCAGGAACATCGTCGCAAGCCACTGATGGTTCATCGTGCCCATCGCAGTCTCAATGTAGATCGTGCGCCATTTTTCAATAAACGGGATATGGGAGAACACCAGCACGCAATACAGCGCGACAAGCCCTGCCGCCGCAATGGCCGCATTGCGCAGGCGGTGTCGTTTCTTTGCTCTGCGCCGCTTTTTCGGCGGTACCACCTTGGCTGTTTTGCGCCGCTTCCGCCGTTTTCCGGTCGTCTTTTCCTCGAGGAATACCCAGTTGGAATCATTCTGCTTCTGTTCCAACCGCTTCACCTCCGTCAGTTCATTTTTTGTAGACATTATATCACATTTTCTGCTGCTGTCCCACAGCAATCCATCTGCTTTTGGTGTTTTTCTTGTGTATCCGGGCAATGCTGTGCTATACTTGTAAAATCTCAACCGAAAGAAGGGCTTTCATTCATGTACATCACGGAACATAACGGATGGCTTTGCATACAGGACAGTAATGTGTTTTCCGCGCAGCAGACCTTTACCTGCGGGCAGTGCTTTCGCTGGCAGCCGCAGCCGGACGGCAGCTTTCTTGGCGTTGTGCGCGGCAGGGCTGCACGGGTATGGGATGCAGACGGCGCGCTGTGTATTACCGGTACACATGCGGATTTTGACGCCATATGGCGCGATTACTTCGACTGCGATACCAATTACGCCGACATCTGTTCCTCCTTTGCCATAGACGACTTTACCGCATCAGCGGCACAATTTGGCGCTGGTATCCGTATTCTAAAGCAGGAGCCATGGGAAGCGCTGTGCACTTTCATCTTCTCCCAGTGCAACAACATCCCGCGCATTACCGGTATCGTACAGCGGCTGTGTGAGCAGTGGGGCGAACCGCTCCGCTTTGCAGGGCAAACGCTGTACACATTCCCTACGCCGGAGGTTCTCGCCGCACTGACGCCGGAGGCGCTTGCGCCGCTGCGCGCTGGCTATCGCGCGCCATACCTCATCGCTGCGGCACAGGCGGTACAGACAGGTGTACTGCGCTTGGATGATCTGTGCGATATGTCCACAGACGATGCCCGGCACGAGGTCATGCAGCTGCGCGGCGTGGGCAGGAAGGTCGCAGACTGCTTCCTGCTGTTCGGTCTGCACAAGCTGGACGCCTTCCCGGTGGATACATGGATGAAAAAAGCCGCCGCATATTACAGCGGCGACATGAAACGCTTTATCGACAGCCCGTATGCAGGCGTGTATCAGCAGTATTTCTTCTATTATGTGCGGTCGGTATATGGTGGGAAAACATAAGGATTGACCAGCGTTATGATTTCTGATATGATGGATTCGGAGACATACAAAAACACAAGGTTAGCGGTCTACCCCCGATTATTAACAGGGGGTGATAATGTGAATTATGTTACATATTCGGATCTTTTTACATTCGGATTGTTTATCATAGAACTTATCAGCCTGATACTACAGGTTAAAAAGAAGTAACCGCCTAGCACTTCCAATACGTTAGCGGTTACTTTTCGTCTAATGTTGGGGGTACATCAATAACCAAGTGTTTTGTGTGTCTCCCTTTGTTATTTTTATGATACCATTCGCCCGCTATTCTGTCAAGCGGGAAATCATCCTACCCTTCGATTACCTTGACATAATAATTCCGTGTGCGTGGGCCGTCAAATTCGCAGAAATAAATGCCCTGCCAGATGCCCAGCAGCATCTCGCCATCCTCAAACGGGATGGTTTTGGAAACGCCCATTGCGGAGCATTTCAGGTGCGCCGCGGAATTACCCTCCATATGACGGAACTCCGGGCGGTCAGGATATGCCCGGTCAAGCCCCAGCAGCATATCTGTGACAACATCCGGGTCGGCATTCTCATTGATCGTAATGCCCGCCGTGGTGTGGGCGCACCAGACCACAACGATGCCGCTGCGCACGCCGCTCTCACGGATGGTTTCCCGCACGCTGCGGGTGATGTTCAAAAAGCCCTCATCCGGGGTACGGATGGTAAATTTCTTTGCCTGCATGACTGTTATTCCTCCTCGCGGCTTTCGCACAGATACGTTGCTTCCAGATCGGATAAGTGCAGCTTGACCGCCAGCGGATACTGCTCATAGGCGTGTGCAATGGCAAACGAGCCGGATTTCGCCGCGTCGTCAAAGCCGCCCATATGCCAGCGGATCGCAACCGCTTCCTCCGTTTTCAGGCGCATGAACCGTTCAATGAGGAAAACGGATTTTTCCCCGTGCCCATATGGGAACCGATCGTTGATGGTGTAATATGGCACCTTTTCCCATACGCCCGCATCATTTTTCCGGTTGCGGAAGGACACCTCATAAAAGCCTGCCTTGCAGATGTCATGCAGCAGCGTACAAATCGCTGCACTTTCCGGGTCGTCCTCCCCCTCTACAAAGTGCTTTTTCATCATGATTCGGTACACATTCAGGCTGTGCTCCACCAAGCCGCCCTCATATGCGGCATGGAAGCGTGTCGATGCCGGAGCGGTGAAAAAATCCGAACTCATCAGCCATTCCAGCAACCGGTCTGCGCCGCGGCGCTGGATCTTTTCCTTATACTGGTCAATAAAAATCTGTCTGTAATCCAAGCTCATAATACCACCTCAAACCCTGCTGCTGCCAGCATGTGCTGCACCTGCTCAAACGGTATCTTCTGCCCATAAAGCACGACCTTGCCGCTGTCCAGCGTAATGTCAACCGTATCGACCTGCGGGATGTCGGACAGCAGCTTTTTTATTTTACGCACACAGCTTCCGGCGCTCATGCCATTGACTGTCAGCTCGATACAGTCGTCCTGTGCGCGCAGCTGCTCGAAGATCTCCCGCAGCTTTTCCCTTGTATTGTATTCCGGATGATCGAGCACCTGCGCCAGCATTTCCGCAAGATACCGTCGGATCGCCCGGCCCTTGATGCCCCATGCGATCAAATCATTTCCATTGACTGCAAGATCGCGCCGGGTCAGGCAGCTCTGCTCTGCCAGCACCTGCTCCAGCAGCTGCTCCTGCTGCAACAATTCCGTCAGATTGCCCGGAGTCGTTCCCTGTCCGATGCAATCCGCTTTTTTTACGGCCAGCAGCGCACGGAAATTCTGCTCCCCATGCACGGCCAGCTTGCGCCGCACATGCTTTGGTATCTGTCCCAACGGCGCATCATGATGCCGGACAAGATACAGCATCTGCTCCTCTGTCTGCGCGGGCAGCCGCAGCCGTTTCGCTGCCTGTTCCGCCAACACATGAGAAAGCACCGGATGCCCATAAAAATGACCAATTCCCTTTTCATCCATGCTGAATGTCCCTGGCTTGCCCGCATCGTGGAACAGCACGGCGAGCCGCAGCATCGGGTCTGGTCGAATGCTCTCCACCGCGCGGACAGTATGCTCCCACACATCGTACCGATGATATGGATTGTGCTGTGCAAAGCCAATCATCGGTGTGATCTCCGGCAAGATCTGTGCGATGATATCGGAAAATTCCATCAGCACCACGCCCACATGTGCGCCGCACAAAATCTGTAACAGTTCATCCGTGATGCGTTCGGCAGATACATGCGCCAGCTGTGCCTTATTGCGGTGCAGGGCGGCAGCAGTCTCATCCTCCACCCGATAGCCATGCTGTGCAGCAAACCGCAGCGCACGCAGGATGCGCAAACCATCCTCCGTCAGCCGGGTATCGGGATCACCGACGCAACGGATCAAGCCAGCCTGCAAATCGCGCTGCCCGCCGAACGGGTCGCAAAAGCCGCGCACCGGGTTCCACGCCATTGCATTGATGGTAAAATCCCGCCGGGCAAGGTCGCGTTCAATCTCCGTGACAAATGCCACTGCATCCGGTCGCCTGCCGTCAGAATACTTCCCTTCCGTGCGGAAGGTCGTCACTTCGATCGGATTACCATGCAGAATGATCGAAACGGTGCCGTGCTGCATCCCGGTTTCCACGACATGCTGATCTGCAAATAGTTCCTTGACCTGCCGGGGCAGTGCCGCTGTACACAGGTCATAATCATGCGGCTGACCGCCTGCCAGCCAATCGCGTACCGCACCGCCGACAACATAGCTGGCATAGCCCGCCGCCTCCAGCCGCTCCAGCACCGCCGCGATATCCTCCGGCAGATGATATGTCACCGCCATATCAATGCCGCCGCAGGCCGTTGTACGGCTTTCTTTTGAGCGAACGGCGGTTTCCGTCCGGATCGACAACGACCGTATTGTCCAGCTGTGCCTTGAGATTTGCGCGGTATTCTGCAATATATTCATCCCGCAGCTGCTTCTGCTCGGCTTTTTCCTCCGGCGTCAGACCCTCTGATTTGGATTTCCTTGCCAGCACATTGATGCGGTCAATTTTCTGCTTTTCCATATATCCGATTCCTCCGAATACAAAATCATCATCATTTGTTTTATTATACCGTTTTCCGCTGCCCGTGGCAAGTGGGCATCCGCCGCTTGACAATATCTGCCCGATATGATACGGTATTTTCATAAATTGCTTGTTTGAAAACGTTATCACATAGCAGAAAGGTAGGTTTTGACCATGAAACCAGAGACCCTTTGTCTCCATGCCGGCTATGAGCCGGGCAACGGCGGCGCGCGTGCCCTGCCGATTTACCAGTCCACTACATTCAAGTTTGATTCCACCAAGCATGTCGGCGCACTGTTTGACCTGACCGCAGGCGACGCCTTCTATACCCGCCTGGGCAATCCGACGACGGATGCCGTGGAAAAGAAGATCGCTGCGCTGGAGGGCGGCGTCGGCGCGCTGTGCACCAGCTCCGGCCAGGCAGCCTCGATGCTTTCTATCCTCAATATCGCACAGGCAGGCGACCACATCGTCACCGCTTCCGCCATTTACGGCGGCACGGTAAACCTGTTCGGCGTCACAATGAAAAAACTCGGCATTGACGTCACCTTTGTGGATGATGATGCGCCGCTGGAGGAACTGCAGAAGGCGATCCAGCCGAACACCAAGGCAGTTTTCGGTGAGACGATCGCAAACCCGGCGCTGCACGTGCTGGATATCGAAAAGTTCGCGGAGCTGGCGCACGGCAACGGCCTGCCGCTTATCGTCGACAACACCTTCGCCACCCCGATCCTGTGCCGCCCGTTTGACTTCGGCGCGGATATTATTGTCCATTCCACCACCAAGTACATGGACGGACATGCCGTCCAGATGGGCGGTGTCATTGTTGACAGCGGCAAGTTCGATTGGGGCGCATCCGGCAAATTCCCGGGACTGACCGAGCCGGACGAATCCTACCACGGCCTGCGTTACACCGAATCCTTCGGCGCTGCTGCTTATATCACCAAGGCACGTGTCCAGCTGATGCGCGACATGGGTACCTGCCAGACTCCGACAGGCGCATTCCTGCTCGACCTCGGTCTGCAGACCCTGCCGCTGCGTATCCGCCAGCACAGCAGCAATGCACAGGCGGTTGCGCAGTATCTGGAGCAGCAGAAGGATATTGAGTTTATCAATTATCCGGGCCTTGCGTCGGACAAGTACCACGCACTGGCTGAAAAGTATCTGCCGGAGGGCACGGCGGGCGTCATCTCGTTCTCCATCAAGGGCGGACGCGAGCGCGCGGCAAAGTTCATTGACAGCCTGAAGCTGGTATCCCTCGAAGTGCACGTTGCAGACATTCACAGCTGCATCCTGCATCCGGCAACCTCCACCCACCGCCAGCTGAGCGACCAGCAGCTGGTCGACTGCGGCATCACGCCGGGTCTGGTCCGTCTGTCGGTCGGTCTGGAAAATGTCGACGACATTCTGGAAGACCTCCAGCAGGCATTCGACGCCATCAACGAATAAGCAAAATACCGATGCAAAGAGGGCTGTCTCACGCGGAGCAGCCCTCTTTTTATGATGTGTACCGGAACTACAAAACATACCTCCGCGTTACTGCTGCGGATAAAAGAAATCATGTTCTGCAAGATACGCTGTGTTTTCCCCCGCCCATGCATTGCCGAGCACAAATTTATTGACGATCAGCCGCAGCCTGCCCTGTGCCGTCTCCACGATCAGCCGGTAGGTAATCAGCCCGCGCTTTACACGAAAGCGCGTGACCGACTTCCACGGCAAAAATACAGGCTGGCTTTCGCGCTCCGGAACCGGAAACAGGCGCATCCCCGCCGCAGAAAAGTGAACCAGATACTGCTCCACCTTGTCAAAAATCACGGTTGAAAACGGCCCCGCCGGGATGATGAACTTTACGCTGGGCTGCACCGTTGCGAACACAATATTCTGGAAATACGTCAGCTGATGCTCACGCACCAGCCGTTCGACATCGGAATAATGCAACATATCCTTTCCTCTGTCTTACAGCTGCT
This sequence comes from Eubacteriales bacterium, assembly GCA_030540435.1. Lineage (GTDB taxonomy): Bacteria > Bacillota > Clostridia > Oscillospirales > Butyricicoccaceae > Butyricicoccus_A. Next base: position 7,511 of record JAUNWG010000019.1, on the reverse strand, counting down.
TTCTCATGCAGACACAAGCTGTATCTCCAGTGAAGTCCCCGTAATTTTCGACCAACGCATAGCCCAGCTTTTGATACATTGCAATCGCTTCCGGCATTTCTGCGCCGGTTTCCAGAACCATCGCGTGATAGCCCTGCCGTCTCGCTTCACACTCACACACTTCTACAATCTCTGTCGCCAAATGCTTTCTGCGGAACTCTTTCCGAACAAATACACGCTTTAGCTCGGCACTTTCTGCATCATAACGCTTGAAACAACCACATGCAGCTGGTTCTCCATCACAGTACATAACAAATGCATCTGCGATTCCATCGGTGACATTATACTGTCGATATTTTAATGCAAGCGCACCGAATCTCTCGTAATATGCATCGTCCAGCATAGCAACCAATTCCTGAAAATGCGGATTCCCTGCGTCCGTACGCATCAGTTTCCACGATTCCCCCGTCGGCTTGTCAATACCAAAGAATCGTTTTCCGTTCTCCGTCGTGATGTCCTCGACCTCCTGCACGGTCATGCCCTTGAAGTCTGCGATCTGCTCCGCCACGCGGTGGACAAACAGCGAGCTGTTGCGCACCCTGCCCTTTGCCAAGCGCTCTGGCTCCGGTGTCAGATACGGGCTGTCCGTCTCGATCATGATACGGTCCATCGGCAGGCCCTCGATGATGCGGCGGGCTTTTTTCGCCTTTCCATAGGTAATCACGCCGGTGAAGGAGATGTACCAGCCCAGCTTGATGATCTCCTTCGCCATTTCCAAACTGCCGGAATAGCAGTGATATACGCCCCTGATGTCAGCGGCATATTCTTTGACGATGTTGAAGCAGTCCTCATGCGCTTCCCGGTCATGGATGATGACCGGCAGTCCGACGTCACGGGCAAGCTCCAGCTGTGCGCGCAGCAGCTGTTTCTGCTGCTCCCGCGGCGGCGTTGTCTCCGGCGAGCGCTTTTCCCAGTAATAGTCCAGCCCGATCTCACCGATCGCCTTGACCTTTGGATGAGCGGACAGCGCGCGGATGCGATCAATTTCCGCCTGTCCCACACCCATGCTGTACTCCGGGTGGATGCCAACGGCGGCATACATGAAATCATACGTTTCCGCAAGCCGGATCGCCGTTTCGGAAGTCTCCACTGTGCAGCCCGGATTCAAAATCAATCCGACATTGTGCGCCGGCATGGAGGACAGCAGCGCATCCCGGTCTGCGTCAAACCAGTCGTCATCGTAATGTGCATGTGTATCAAAAAGCATAGCTACTTCTCCTTACAAAAACAGCGGCTCACAATGAGAGCCGCTGTCATTTTTTTGAATTGCTTATCGGATCGTACAGCCGGACGGAATACCGTCAACAAAGATCACCTTGACGCCTTCCGGTGCATCCGCTGCCAGAATCATGCCCTGGCTCTCGACACCGCGCAGCTTCGCTGCCTTGAGATTCGCAACGACGACGACCGTCTTGCCGATCAAATCCTCCGGCTTGTAATACTCTGCAATGCCGGAAACGACCTGGCGCTTCTCTTCACCGACCTCAAGCTGTAAGCAGAGCAGCTTGTCCGATTTCTTGACCGGTTCGCAGGCAACGACCTTTGCAGTCTTGAGCGATACCTTTGCAAAATCCTCAATGCCGATAGCCACGCCTTCCGGCTTCTCCTCTGCCTTTTTCGCAGCCTTTTCCGCCTTCTTTGCCGCCTTTTCGGCTTCCTTTGCCTGCTTCGCCTGGCGCTTCTACAGGAACTCCATCTCCTTGTTCATATCAATACGCGGGAACAGCGCCGGACCCTTGCATACAGCAATATCCGCAGGCAGCGCACCGAATGCGCCGACGGTATCCCAAGTATAAATATCCTCTGCGGCACCGATCTGCGCACGGATCTTCTCTGCGGATTCCGGCATAAACGGCGTCAGCAGGACGCCTGCAATGCGGATAGTCTCCAGCAGGTTATACATGACACGTGCGAGGCGCGGCTTATTCGCCTCGTCCTTTGCCAGAATCCACGGCGCGGTTTCGTCAATATACTTATTCGCACGGGAGATCGTCTTAAAGATCTCGATCAGGCCGTCCTGGAATGCATAGGCTTCCATCTTCTCTTCATAGCGTGCGCGCAGACCGGACGCCATTGCGATCAGCTCATCATCGATCGGGTCCGCCGTCTGCTCTGCCGGCAGCTTGCCGCCGAAATATTTTTCAACCATGGAAACGGTACGGGAGACGAGATTGCCCAAATCGTTTGCCAAGTCCGCGTTGATGCGGTTAATCAGCGCTTCGTTGGAGAACGCGCCGTCCGAGCCGAACGGGAACTCGCGCATCAGGAAATAACGCAGGGTATCTACGCCATAACGCTCACACAGGAATACCGGATCGACAACATTGCCCTTGGACTTGGACATCTTGCCGCCCTCCAGCAGCAGCCAGCCATGGCCGTAAACCTTCTTCGGCAGCGGCACATCCAGCGCCATCAGCATCGCAGGCCACAGGATGGAATGGAAGCGGACAATCTCCTTGCCGACAAAATGAACGTCAGCCGGCCAGTATTTCTCAAAATCATTGTATTTGTCGTTCTCATAGCCCAGCGCGGTGATATAGTTGGTCAGCGCGTCGATCCATACATAAACGACATGCTTCGGGTCAGAAGTCACCGGGATGCCCCATGTGAACGTGGTACGCGATACGCAGGTATCCTCAAGACCCGGCTTGATGAAGTTGTTCATCATCTCGTTTGCACGGGATGCCGGCTCCAGCCAGCCCGGATTTTCCTCATACAGCTTGATGATGCGATCGGCATACTTGCTCAGGCGGAAGAAATATGCTTCCTCCTCCGCGTCGACGACTTCACGTCCGCAGTCCGGACACTTGCCGTCTACCAGCTGTGTCTCTGTCCAGAAGGATTCACACGGCTTGCAGTACTTGCCCTTGTATACCGACTTATAGATGTCGCCCTGGTTCTTTAGGCGCTCAAAAATCTTCTGTACGGCCTCGACATGGTAATCATCCGTCGTGCGGATAAAGCGGTCATTGGAAATGTTCATCAGCTTCCAAAGGTCCTTAATGCCGCTGACAATATTGTCAACAAATTCCTTCGGTGTGACACCGGCTTCCTTTGCCTTATCCTCGATCTTCTGACCGTGCTCATCTGTGCCGGTCAGGAACATGACGTCATGACCCTGCAGACGCTTAAAGCGCGCCATCGTATCTGTAGCCACCGTGCAGTAGCAGTGTCCGATGTGCAGATTCGCAGACGGATAGTAAATCGGCGTCGTTATATAAAACGGTTTCTTCTCCATTTGTATCGCTCCTTCTTTATATCAACCTGTTATCCCTTATCATATACCAAAACATGGTGTAACATCAAGTTATTTTAGAAAATTCCCCTATTTCCGCCGGAAAAAAACAATGCAGGCGGTATGCCGCCTGCCATTATTCCTCTTTTGTCCCGTCCTGCTGCGTCTCCCGCCGCACGATCTTGATCTGTACGCAGCGGATGCGGTCAAACAGATGATATACCGAAAGCAGGAAATACGGGCACACGATCACCAGCAGCAAGCCGCCGATCAGCGCAGTCATAATAAACCAAAACATAAAGCTGACCGTCAGGCTGAACATCTCGCGGTTGTGTCCACGGAACTTACGCGCCGCCAGGCAGACTGCCTCCCAGCAGCCCAGGTCCGGCTGCTCTGTCATCAATGCATAGGCACAATGATACCGCATGACCATACACAGATATGCCACAAGCGCAACAATCACGATCTCAAGGCACACGAACCAGCCAAAACCATTCGGCAACACATAGCGGTACAGCGCAAAGCCCGCGCTGCAGGCAATCACCAGCGGAATCGTCCACAGTACGGAGAACAGCAAAATCACCAGCGCCAGCCGCAAAGATCGGAAATACAGCCGGAAAGAGGACAGACACATCGTCACGGTGCTCACCGACGGGCGCGCACCAGCGCGCTGCAACGCATAAAACTGCGTCAGGCCATAATACAGCGGCTGGACGATGAAAAAGTGCGCCAGCACATACACACCAAGATACGTCAGCATCTGCCGAGCGCTCAGCTTGCTGACTGCTTCAACACTTGCCCCACCGCAGGCTGCTGTCAGTGCAGCAGAGATCAACACTATCGGCAGCAAAAAAAGTACCGTCGCGCCCAGGGTAGGCCACAGCATTGCAGCAATGTCTTTTTTTGCAGCCAGCTTGCTGCCAAATACATTTTCTGCATGCTGCTTTTTCATGTCATGCCTCCTGTGCGCGACGGGTTTCATTCTGTTTAGTGCAGCAGATATGCGCTGCTGTTTTCCTTATAGGTCGTTGTCTCACCGTTGACAGTGACCGTCTTATACAGTGTTGCGTACTTATATCTTCCGCTGGTATACGACCTGGACGACAGCGATACCTGTGCGGTGCTGTCCGTCTTGGTGCCCTTGATGGTACACGACAGCGCGCCGCCGCCGACACTCATCTCGAGCTTGATCGGATAATCGGTATCGTTGACAAATTTGAAGTCCTTCGATCCCCAGTATACTGCCGCATCCTGCGATACCGGCGTATAGGAAACCTGGAACTGATGGCAGGAACGCTCGGTGACCTTCAGGTTCGCACGCAGGACAGACATATAAATCGTGGACGATACCTGGCAAACGCCGCCGCCAAGACCCGATATCTCATTGCCGTCCGAATAGATAATCGCGGAACGGAAGCCGCGGGACGCGGTACGCTCGCCCACTGTCCCATTATACGAAAATTCTTCGCCCGGGTTCAGAATGGTCTCGTCACAGTGCCGTGCTGCCAGACGGACATTGGTGGTACGTCCGCCAAGGCCGCCGTTATAATACGTCGTGACCGACGCCAGTGTATCGCGGAACAGCACCGGCTCCAGGTCTGCCTTGGTGATCGTCGCCTTGGTCAGCTCGATCGGGATGGAATAGCTCTGCTTGCTTGCATCGCCAATGGCGGAAGAAATGGCGCTCTCCTCCACCTTGACGCCGTCAACTGCTTCGATGACCGTCTTGCCGTCTTCCTTGTTGACCGTTGCATTCTTCGGGTCTGTATTGACATCCTTTGCGATCGCCGCTGCGTCCGGCTTTTCCTGATCGACAATATACGTGTCGATGGTATACGGCTCAAGGTTGACCGCGCTTACCTGTGCGGTAACATCGCTGACAACCGTATCCGTATCAAAGCTGACGCCCTGCTTACCGGTGTCAACCTCCAGCGTTTCCGCTGTCTTATCTACCTTCCAGCTCGGCTGGATGGGCTCATACGTCAGATCAGCTGCGATATCCTTGACCTGCTGCTCTACTGCGCCTTCCTTGATGGAGGAATTCAACGATACCTCCCAGCCGGAAAACATACTGTTGAGCACGGTGCCGACGCGCTGAAAATAGTTTCCCTCACGTCCGATCAGATATGCCTGCTGCGCGGACGTTTCGCTGTCCAGCGACTGTGCGACATCGGCGATCTTGATCGTGTAGTTTTTGTCTGCATCCGCGACCAGATCCTTGCCGGTCAGGGACAGCTCCTCTGCAAATACGCCGTTCTGTACCTCTGTCGAGATATACTGCTGCGCTTCTTCCTGCGTCATGCCGCCCAGCTTATATTCTCCCGCAACGCGTACGCCCGGAAAAATGCTGCTGTATGTATAAACATACACGCTGAAAGCGATCACAACTGCTGCCGCTGCACCAACGGCAACCGCAGCGATCCGTTTGCCCTTGCCGCCCTTTTTCTTCGGCGGCTTGCTCTTTTTCACAGCCGGTTCGTCTGCCTGTTCTGCCGGCGCTTCTTCCGGCTGCACATCAGCCGGAGTCTGTTCGCTGACCGTCTCCTCCGATGCTTCATCTACAGCTGTATCTTCCACCGGTACCTCGTGGGCGGGAGCAGGCGCTTCCTCCGTCACTTCTTCCTCTGGCTTTTCCGGCTCTGTTTCCGGTGCTTCTGCCGCAGTATTCGTAACATGAACCGGCGCCGCTGCGACCCAGCTGCCGTCCTTCTGCTTCTTTTTCATCTCAAACGAAGCTGCGTTCGCTTCGTCCTGCTCTGTGACGACCGGAAATCCTTTGGTGGATTCCTCCGCACCGCTCTGTTCCGGCGTCACACCAGACTGATTGGAATCTTTCATGCAGTCATTTTCCTCCTGCTTATGTCGATAAATGAACTTCTCTTTCTTTTACGCCGGATATTTCACCCCGCGTGTTCGCGATATGAATATCATAGTGCATCTCAGGAAAAATTACAATTACAAAACCGCAACAATTTCATTACTATTTCGTGTAAATTTGCATTTTTCAGCAAAACACGCCTCGACCATACAATTTATTTTACACATTAAAGCGGAAAACGACAATATCGCCGTCACGCATGACATATTCTTTGCCTTCGGAACGGACAAGGCCCTTCTCCTTTGCGGCTGTCATTGTGCCGCAGGCCATCAGGTCGTCATATGAAACGACCTCCGCACGGATAAAGCCGCGCTCAAAGTCGGTATGGATCTTTCCGGCTGCCTGCGGCGCCTTGGTGCCCTTCTCGATTGTCCATGCGCGGACCTCCTTCGGGCCAGCGGTCAGGAAGCTCATCAGTCCCAGCAGGTCATAGCACACGCGGATCAGGCGGTCAAGGCCGGATTCCTCCAGTCCCAGCTCAGACAGGAACATCTCCTTTTCCTCGTCCTCCATGCTTGCGATATCCTGCTCCAGCTGTGCACAGATGGGCAGTACCATGGAGCCTTCTTCCTCTGCGATACGGCGGACAGCCTCCAGACGTGCATTTTCCTCCTCATCGCCGGTAAAGCCGTTTTCATCCACATTCGCCGCATAGATGACCGGCTTGGAGGACAACAAGTCGACTGTCGAGATCAGTTCCTTCTGTTCCTCAAATTCCGGGAAGGTGCGCGCAGTCTTTCCTTCCTCCAGATGGGCATGCAGACGCTCAAAAACAGCGATCTCCTCGTTGTATTTTTTGTCGCCCTTCGCCAGCTTTTTCGAGCGGTCGATGCGGCGCTCCAGCAGCTCCATATCCGACAGGATCAGCTCAAGATTAATCGTCTCAATGTCGCGCTCCGGGTCAATGCTGCCCTCAACGTGGACGATATTCGGGTTGTCGAAGCAGCGCACAACGTGGACGATGGCATCGACCTCGCGGATGTGCGACAGGAATTTATTGCCAAGGCCTTCGCCCTTGGATGCACCGCGCACCAGTCCTGCAATGTCGACAAATTCAACCACAGCCGGGATGGTCTTCGGCGGGTTGTACATTTCCGTCAACTTGTCCAGACGCTCATCCGGCACGCTGACCATGCCGACATTCGGGTCAATGGTGCAGAACGGATAGTTTGCCGATTCCGCACCGGCATTCGTGATGGCATTGAACAGTGTGCTCTTGCCGACGTTCGGCAGTCCGACAATACCTAATTTCATATATACATTCTCCTTGCTATAATATACATTAAATTTGCTTGATTCCGTATGATTATTCAAGCTTTATTCAGGACGAGTGTGTTACTCACCTTTTACTCACCTTTT
>JAUNWG010000095.1 GCA_030540435.1 Eubacteriales bacterium | reverse complement strand
AAGCGATTTCTCCTGTTTCTTACACTTTTTTGTGAATCGCCTACGCATTCTATCTCATTTTTTCCTTAAATTTTTTAAAATTGGTCATTAAATTTTATTCATTGTTTATTCTTATGCATTCTGCTATCATGTAATAGATGAATGCCTATCACGAAAAGGAGGGATTTGTTTTGAATTTCTCAATTACCAATACTTCTCTTTATGCTATCGAACTGCTTTGGCTGCAAAAACGCGGCGTCGTTCATTCTGTTTACCGAAAAACGATCAATCTCAGCTTTGGCAACAGGCTTCTGGCCCTGCAGGCGTGTGGTTCTCCGCTGTCACCGCTCAGCCTGATTACAAATCTGTACGAAGCGCAGATGGATGCCCTTCCCATCCAGCCCGGACAGCAGGTCACGCTGCATCCACAAATGCTCTGCATCCATATATCTTCCAGCCAAACTGTTCCATTTGACTACAGCAGCTGCACTGCTGAAGACCTAACGCTGTCCCCTGCCCTGTCCTGTGAGGAGCAGGAAACGCTCACTGCTTCCATAAAATATGTCCTGTCAAAAACGGATACCAAGGGATTCGACTCCATCCTCCACAGCGGCAGCCCAAATGCAGATACTTTGATCCATATTGCTGCAAAAAACAGTATGGAACAGGCGCTATCCCTTTACCGGCAAAAGGCATGGGCGGATACAGCAGATACATTGAGCAGGCTCATTGGACTTGGCATCGGGTTGACGCCAAGCGGCGATGATTTCCTATGCGGCGTCCTTGCCGGACTGGAGTTGTTTTCCCGTATAGAAACACCATTTTGTCAGATTCTTCGCCAGCGTATACGATTTCATATCGACCGCACAAATGATATCAGCGGCGCTTTTTTGTCCTGCGCATGTGACGGCCTGTTCAGCCGCGCTGTTTGCGGCCTGCAAACGTTGCCCTCCCCGGATGCGATCTTCGACGCGTTCTCTGCAATCGGTCATTCCTCCGGCATTGATACGCTGTGCGGGATTTACTTTTCCCATCTGCTGGAGTTTCCCTCTTCCGAACTTGCTATTACAAATATATAACAAAGCCGCAGACACCTGCCTGCGGCTTTGGGCTATTTTTGTATTTTCTTATGTCCGTCCAATTGAGGGCGCTTCGCCGTCCTTTGGCAAACGATGGAAAAACCAGAGGATAAATGGGATTGCCGTCACAAATGCCAGAATATCTGAAACGGTTTGTGCAATCTGTACACCGGTCAGGCCAACGCACATCGGAAGTGCCAGAATCAGCGGGATAAAATACAGACCACTGCGAAGGATCGACAGAAATGTTGCCTGTGCATTCGCACCAATGCTCTGAAACATCATATTGGCGCACAGTGTGAGCGGCTGGAAGAACAGCGCGGCGAGCTGGACGCGCAGCGCAAACGTACCGATCGCAATAACCTCCGGGTCATCACGGAAAAAGCCGATCAAATGCGCAGACAACAGCATACCGGCTATGGCAAGGATGCCAAGGAATATTTCCCCGATAGCAAGTGTAAAATAGAAGCCCTTGCGCACACGTGAATATTTGCGTGCGCCGTAGTTAAACGCACACACCGGTTGAAAGCCCTGTCCAATGCCAAGCCCGACAGAAAATACAAAAAAGCAGATACGTGCGACAATGGTCATGGCAGCAACTGCTGCATCACCATAGACACCTGCCTGCCAGTTGAGCATCATTGTCGCAATGCTGGTCAGCCCCTGCCGCATCAGGCTCGGAAAACCGGTTGCTACTACCTGTGGAATCAAATGCACGCTCCTCAATGCAGCGCGCAGGGAGAGCTTGCTCTGAGTCTTCCCAACAAAAAATGGGCTGAGCAGTAGGCAAAAGCTGATCAGCTGGGAGACCGCAGTCGAAATACCCGCACCTTCAATCCCCATATGGAAATGGCAAATGAGCAGCCAGTCGCCAAAGATATTCAAAACACCGCCAGTCGTCAATCCGATCATGGAAAACAGCGCGCGTCCTTCATAGCGCAGGATATTATTGAGCACAAAGCTGCCTGACATAACAGGAGCAGCAAAAAGAATGAATATCGAATATGTTCGTGCATAAGGCAGGATCGTTTCCGTACTGCCTAACAGGCGCATAAGCGGATTTAAAAACAACAGCCCGAAAATCAAAATACCTGCGCCGCATATCAGTGAGCAAAAAAAGCCAGCGGACGCAGCACGCGTTGCACTGTCGGTATCCTTTGCGCCCAGCTTGCGGGAAAGAATGCTCCCGGCGCCATGTCCGAATAAAAAACCAAATGCCTGCAAAATCGCCATCAATCCAAATACAACGCCGACCGCACCGCTGGCACTGGTCCCCAGTGTACCGACAAAAAAGGTGTCTGCCATGTTGTACAGGCTGGTGGCAAGCATACTGATTGTGGTTGGAATGCCCAGCTTTAAAATCAGCCTGGATACCGGTGTCTCTGTCATACGTCTATATTGTGCAGAAGCCTTGTTTTGCTGCATACATACCGTTCCCTTCCCAATGGAAAAAGAGAGCACAGCAGGTATTCGCTCCTACTCAGCTCTCTTCGTTCACGTTTTTCTATCATAATTGAGTATAGCACAGATCACAGGCCATTTCAAATAGATTTTACTTCTGCCCATGCAGCTCATTTTCCGATTCATAGGTAAATGCGACACCGCAGTTATAGCAATTATCCCGATTCCCGGTCTGCTTCCTGCCACAACGCGGGCAGCAAACCAGTTCCTCCGTTCGTTTAGCGAAAAGCACCGGTGCATCTTTATCGGGCTCCGGCGGTAAAGGCGGAAGTATCCCTTTTTCCGAGAGCAACGCCTCCAATGCAAACAGCTGTTGCTCCAACTCAGAAACGCGTTTGGTAAGCGCTGCAATCTGTTTATCCTGTGCCTGATCGCGGTAATAGGAATTTTGCGCTTCCTGTGTCAAGCAATCCTGTTGATCCAGCATTTCCGCGTGCAATAAAATATCCGGCTTCAGATACCAAGGAAATCCCATATCACACACCTCCCATGTCTGACATCAGTATAACATCAGAAAGCGGCACATACAACAACAAGACAGTTACAAAATATAGCAGATCTACCCTTGATGTACGTGATTGTTTTCTTTTGCAAACAGGTACATCGCAATGCCTCCGATAACGATCAGCCCGCCGATGATCTGGTTGCCCTGCGGGATTTCTGAAAACAGGAAAATTCCCATAATGGTTGCGCACACCGGTTCTCCCAGCTTGACCAGCGAGATAAATGCTGCGCTGATATACTTTAGTCCCCAGCTGAAAATACTGTGCCCCAACAACGTGCAGAAGATCACCATTGCGGCAATATATGCAAAATCCGACAGTGGATAGCCTGTCATTGCTTGCCCCGTGACAACGGAAGCGAGAAACAATGTAACGGCCGCAGATGCATACACAAGAAAGGTATATACGGTTGTAGAGAGATATTTGCGTTGATTGCGCCCGATCAATGTATAAACAGAGGAACACAGCGCGCCGAGAATCGCCATCATATCCCCATAAATGATATGCGTGCCGCCACTGGTATCGCCAAGCGCAATAACAATACCGCCTGCCATCGTCACAGCAATGCCGAGCAGCCCTGCCTTTGGGATTTTCTCCCGGAAGAAGAACAGCAGCACAAGCGCGACAAACAATACCTCGGTATCAACAAGCACAGTACTTGAAGCAATACGGGTGTATTTCAGCGATTCCAGATATGCCGTAAAATGGATGCCAAGAAAAACACCGCTCAACACGCAGGACAGCAGGCTCTTGCGGTCTGCACGACACAGCTCTGCGCGGTGCTTCCATATCACGACCGGAAGCAGGAGCAATGCCGTAAACATCATACGGTACATGGCGGAAACCATAGCCGGTGCCGAAACCATTTTTCCGAAAATAGAGGAGGTGGACATACTCACCACCCCAAAAATAACAATGAGTTTGGTTATCTTTGTATTCATAATAATTGAGTATAAAAGCAAATGTGCATGATGTCAACTACCAGATTTCCGCTGCAATTCAGTTTCTTTTCATAACTCTTTGAATTACAGTGGCACATCTGTCCGTGGAGTGGTAAAATAGAGTCGGTAAAATGCTATGCTTTGAGGTGAAATATGATGGAGGAACTGATATTTGAACAAAACAAGCGCGGTATTGTGCTGGTAAAATCCAATAGCAACGCGCCCTATATTACAGTTCCGGACACATGGCAGGGAGAACCGGTGCGTGAGATCGGCAGATATGCCTTTGCCGGACAGGAACAACTCAAACGCGTCACACTGCCGGCAGGTATTACCTGCATTGACAACCATGCGTTTTTTAACTGCTGCAACCTGGAGCAGCTGCGCCTGAACAACGGACTGCATTCTGTCGGTGACGGCGCATTCAAAAACTGCCGCTCTTTACACCATATTTCCGTCCGTGGACTGACCTATCTCAAAAGCATCGTAACAGATTTCTGCAATGAGATTACGCTTACCATTACAACAGCAGATAGTCAAACGATCGTCCTGCTGTTCCCAGAGTATGACTATGCCTTTCAGGAGATTATCCCGCCGCGGGAATTCCGCTCTGTCACGTACGGCTCCGGTTCTTTTTACCGCATGTGCGTGACGCGCAGCGGCATCGATTTTATAGAATATGATCGCACTTTTGCCCGCGCAGTGCGGGAGGACGAGCCGGCAGTCGTGCGAGAAATCGCATTCAATCGCTTGCTGTATCCCTACCAGCTGCGTGCACAGTACCGCGACGCCTACCTCGCCTATCTGCACGATCATGCATCCGAAGCGGTGTCCGCAGTGCTCAATTCACGCAACATCCCACGGCTGGAGCTGCTGCTGCGGCATGAGATCCTACCGCAGGAAGCACTGGAAGCTGCAATTGCCCAAGGCGCCGAACTCGATTTTCCGGAGGGCGTCAGCCTGCTGATGAACCATCGCTTGTCCCGTTTCGGACAGTCCCGCCGCCGTTTTGTTTTATAAACAGGAGTACCCCATGAACCCACTTCATCAGGAACTGATCCAGATCGGGAACAGGATCTTATCCATATCCCGCAGTGAGCTATACTTGTCCATGCGTTTTCTGGACTTAGCGCTTTCTTCACTGAGCTATGACCTGAATCTGAATACCCGAACCATTGCCACCGATGGCGTGCACATTTTTTATAATCCGAATTATCTGGCAGCTGCCTATCAGGATGATCCGGTCGGTGTCAACCGTACCTACCTGCATATGGTACTGCACTGTATTTTCCGCCATATGACACAAATGGGCGACCGCGATGCAGAGGATTGGAATCTTGCTTGTGATATTGCTGTTGAATCTATTCTGGACTCTATGGATTATCCCTGTGTCCGTCGACTTGTCCCCGACCGCAGGCAGGAATATTATGACAGCCTGCCGGTGACTGTTTTTAATGCAGAACAAATATACGACGCACTTACCTGTCTCCCCTATCCGACCAAGCTGGGTATGATGCGGGAATTTACGGCAGACGACCACAAATTCTGGGAACAGCTGCAGGATGACAAACAAAAGAACCAGCCTAACCCAGATAACGATACATCAACTGACCCGCCGCCTGACCGCGATGAAGTCGAGCAGAAATGGCAGGATATCAGCCAGAAAACACAGACCTCTATGGAGACATTCCATCGGGAGCTGAATTTGATGGCGGGTAATCTGCTGCAGCAGCTGCACGTTGAAAACCGACCACGCTATGATTACCGCAAATTTTTGCAGAAATTTGCCGTTACGCGTGAGGAAGTCCGCATCGACCCGGACAGCTTTGATTATGGCTTTTATCATTACAGTATGCAGCTGTATAAAAATATGCCGCTGATCGAAGAGTTGGAATATCGGGAAGCACGCAGGATTCATGATTTTGTCATCGCTGTCGATACCTCCGGCTCCTGTAGTGGTGAGCTGGTCCGGCGTTTTCTCGAGCAGACTGCTTCGCTTCTTCTGGACAGCGGCAGCTTCTTCCGTTCTGTCAATGTCCATATCATTCAATGTGATGCGGATATCCAGTCCGACCTGAAGATCACAGATACTGCACATTTGACAGAGGCTTTGCAGACCTTTGATGTAAAGGGCAGCGGCGATACGGATTTCCGTCCGGTCTTTGACTATGTCGAACAGCTGCAACGCCAGGGTGAACTGCTCCATTTACAGGGAATGCTGTTTTTTACAGACGGCTTTGGCGTTTTTCCACAAAAGCGTCCACCCTATGACGTCGCCTTCCTATTTCTGGACGATCATTATGCCGACCATATGGTGCCGCCGTGGGCAATGAAACTCGTCCTGAGTAAAAATGATATTATAAGAGGAACCAAATCATGAATATATTACGAGCCAAACAAGAAATCATTCACACCATTCGGGCATATCTGGCAAAAGATGATGAGGGCAGCTATCTTATCCCTTCTGTTCACCAGCGTCCGATCCTGCTGATGGGGCCTCCGGGTATTGGCAAGACTGCCATTATGGAGCAGGCTGCTGCGGAGTGTGGCATCGCTATTGTTTCCTATACCATCACACACCACACCCGCCAAAGCGCGATCGGTCTGCCGTTCCTGACCAAACGCAATTACGGCGGTACAGAGCATACCATCACGGAATATACAATGAGCGAGATCATCGCTTCTATTTATGATAAGATGGAAGAAACCGGCCTGCGCGAAGGTATCCTGTTCATCGATGAAATTAACTGTGTTTCCGAAACCCTCGCGCCAACGATGCTGCAATTTTTGCAGCGCAAATCCTTCGGCAGCCATTTTGTGCCGGAAGGCTGGATAATTGCAGCTGCCGGAAACCCGCCGGAATACAATAAATCCGTTCGTGACTTTGATGTCGTTACACTTGACCGTCTCAAACGCATTGATGTCGAAGAAAATTTCGATGTGTGGAAGAAATATGCCTACCGCAACCATATCCATCCAGCTATCCTGTCGTATTTGGATATCAAAAAACAGCATTTCTACGCCTTTGAAACCACGGTAGACGGACAGGCCTTTGTCACTGCCCGCGGCTGGGAAGATCTTTCTCAATTCCTGCTCACCTGCGAAAAGCTGGATATTCCGGTAGATGAACCGGTCATTCTGGAATATTTACAGCATCCGCGCATTGCCCGTGATTTTGCAGCATATTATGACCTGTTCCGCAAGTACCAGTCGGATTACCATATAGACGAAATCCTCTCCGGCGCACTGCCCGCGTCTGCTATCGAACGCCTGCAGGGTGCACCGTTCGATGAGCGGCTCAGCGTGATCGGTCTGCTGATTGGTCGGCTCACAGAAGAATTTTCCACAGCTTACTATACAGACCTATACATTACACGCCTGTTTGACAGCTTAAAAGCGGCAAAGCGCTTTGTAGGACAGAAGCCGCTGCAGGAGCTTCTGTCCGAAGAGGCCGCTGCTATCCGCCAAAAGCTGGATTCACGTCAGAAAGCCTCCGCGGTTGACCGCCGTGAAGCTGCCGCCCTGCGTAAAGCAGCGCAGGCATTGGAAGACGACAAAGTATTGCTGTCCGCACAGGCGATTCGTGATGACACAGAGGGCTTTCCCGTCATTTCAGCGCGTTTTCAGGATGAGGTACAGGCTATGGAGGAACAAGCTGCCGCAGCTTCTGCAAAGCTGGAGCATGCCTTTGCCTTTTTGGAAGCTGCCTTTGGCAAAGGACAGGAGCTGGTCGTCTTTGTCACCGAGCTGAATACCAATTACTTCTCAACCTGGTTCATCGGGCAGAATGGCAGCGAAGCCTACACCCGCTGCAACAAAGAGCTGATGATCGGAAAACAACGGCAGGAGCTGCTCCACGATATTGGAAAAATCCAGAGCTTCCTGACTGTACTGTAAAATAGAACATTATGTCAGAACCACCGGCATAGCCGGTGGCCTGTTCTGGCCCTATAAGGGCCTTATA
>JAUNWG010000094.1 GCA_030540435.1 Eubacteriales bacterium | reverse complement strand
ATATTCTAGAGTCCAGAACCACACTGGAAGACGTCATCGCAAAAGCAGGCATTCCGTACAACTTTGAGGAACTATCTGAAATGATCAACGCCTCAGCGGTGACTGGTACAGCGGCGTTTAACGTGACGGTTAAGAGCGCAAGCCCTACGGAGGCAGAGCTAATCGCAAACACCATTGCCCAGGTGCTTCCGGAGCGTATTTCGGAGATCGTTGACGGCAGCTCCGTGCGTATTGTCGACTACGCGATCGTTCCCGCGCACCGGGCCTCTCCGAGCTATCTGAAAAATACTGCGATCGGTTTCCTTATTGGCATGATGATTTCGGCGGGTATTGTCACGGTCAAGTTCCTGATTAACGAGCAGAACGATGACATTATCCATTCAGCTGACGAGCTCAGGGAGCTGTATCCGGATATTCCGGTCCTTGCACTGATTCCGGATATGAGACTGTCGGAAAAGAAGGGGTACTATTACTCCTCATACTATGGGGACAGCGGAAAGAAGGGAAAGTAAGCGATGGGAGAAACTAAGAATCCTAATACAGACAATCTGAAAAAAGCAGAGTCGAGAGGACAAATCTGTGAAAATCTGAGCTTTGCTGCCAAAGAAGCATTTAAGCGCCTTAGAGCAAACGTGACTATGGCTTTCCCGGAGAATGAACTGGAATGCAAGATCATCGGCGTTACCAGCGCACAGCCCAGTGAAGGGAAAAGTACCGTGTCGCTCAATCTCTCCTTTTCGCTGGCAGAACTCGGAAAAAAGGTCTTGCTGCTGGACGCCGATATGAGAAGGCCGTCTATCCATGTCAAGGTTGGCATAAACAAGACCCCGGGGCTCAGCAATCTCCTTCGGACATCCAACGCAATTGCGGCTACAATTCGCAACTATAAAAGCACAAAGAACAATACCGCCTTTGACATCATTCCCGGGGGCGACGTCGTACAAAACCCGTCGGAGCTTCTCGGATCAAAGCGAATGGATACCCTGCTTCACGCGCTGGCCTCTGCGTACGATTACATTATCATCGACCTTCCGCCGGTGGGAGCCGTTATAGATGCGGTAACAGTTTCAAAAAAGACAGACGGCATGCTCGTTGTCATCCGCGAGAACAATTGTCCGCGCGGTGTATTTTCCGACTGCATAGATCAATTAAAACGCACGGATATCAATATACTTGGCTTCGTTGTCAATGGCGCGTTGGAAGGCGCTGGGAAGAAATACCAGTACAGCAATTATTATTAATCTGATGATCGACTTTCATTCACATATCTTACCCGGGATCGATGATGGGTCGGACAGCATCGAAACAAGCCTGGCTATGCTGCAGGAAAGCAAAAGGCAGGGGGTCGACATCATATTTGCAACGCCCCATTTCTACGCGAATGAAAACGATCCGCAAACCTTCCTTCGCCAGAGGAGCCGTGCGTTTGAAGCGTTAAAATCTGCCATGTTCAAGAAGATGGCAGATTATCCGGAAATCATGCTTGGAGCGGAGATCCTGTATTTCCCGGGAATGAGTGTGGCAGAGGAACTAAACGGCTTAGCCATGGGAAACACGCCGTGCCTTCTGATAGAACCGCCGCTCGTTCCGTGGTCGGACATGATGCTCAATGAAGTAGAACAGACGGGGAAAAACCTGAACAAAATCCCTGTTATTGCCCATGTTGACAGATATATGCGCATATTCAATGACTATACGCTGTTTGACCGGATCAATGGGCGAAAAATGCTGGCGCAGGTCAATGCGAATTACTTCATACGCAGGGACACTGCCAAACGCGCGTTGCGGGATTTGCAGGATGACAGATTCCAATTTATAGGTTCTGACTGCCACAACCTTACAAGCCGGGCGCAAAATATGGGGCAGGCGGCGGGACTGATTCAAGAGGCGGGAGCGAAGGAGTATTTTTCCAGCTTTAACTTCCGGCTCTACGCTTTCCTGGGAAGGGTATAGAGGAAAACGGCACATGTGCAGCAGCTCCATCCGCCGCTCCTGGAGAGCTGCATTTCGGGTTTACGTGCTCAGCTTTGCGGCAGAATGGAGATTTTATGAAAAAAGTTATTGTGATTTTATCCGTTGTCCTGGTGCTGTTCGGCGTATTGGGGGCAGGATTCCTGCTGGTCAACAGCGCAGAAAAAGAGGAACTGGCGGAAATCGCCGAGGTGTCAGGAAAAACGGTTCACGTATCTCCCACGCCGGAGCAGTTGCCCGGCTCACAAAACGGTGCAAAGTCCGTGCAGGGCTTTGATGATGTTATAAACATCCTGCTGGTTGGCGTAGATAACAGCACTGCTGGAGGCCTTGATGATCGGGGCAATTCGGATGGAATGCTTCTCGTTTCCCTTAATCCTGATACGGAGGAAATTGTATTCACTTCCTTCCTGCGGGATATAAGAGTCCGTGTAAACGATGCGTACTATGACAAGCTCACAATGGTTTTCCATTCGGGCGGAATCGAGCTCTTGGAAAAAACATATAAGGAGAACTTCAATCTGGATATTGATTATTATGCAATCTTCAACTATCTGGATGTGATCAGCATTGTCGACTCTGTCGGCGGCGTTGATGTGGAGCTGAGCGAGGAAGAAATCTACTTTATGGAAGGGAAGATTAGGAACTTATCCTCACTGAGTAATACTCCCTATTCCGAAAACGAGCTGACAACGGATCAGGCGGGCCTCCTAACGCTTAACGGCGTTCAAACGGCAGCGTACATGCGGATACGTCCGGCGGAAGGATACTACGATTTCGGAAGGACGGAGCGCGCAAGAACGGTTGTGTCTGAGATTATCCGGAAGGTTTATGCGCTGAGTGCTCAGGATATGCTTCAGTTTGCAAGCGTCCTCTTTGAAAAAATAGAAACCGATATTCCTGTGGATGTGATGATGGCGTTTGCGGCAAACGCGGAGGAGATCAAAGCCTATCAGCAGGTGATGGACCGGATCCCCATTGATGATGCGTATTCGAGTTTGGACAATGGTTCCGGTTTCTATATTGTCCCGGATTTTGAAGTGAATAGCCAGCACTTATATGAGTCCATTTACGAGGGCAAACATTAGTTCCCGGGATGCCATGGCGGCACGGGCTTAACATCGAGCGCAAGTCCTGGTTATTCCGATATCGGGATAATCAGGGCACGGGGAAACTCCAACATAATTTTGTACGGTGAGGATGAAGGCAGGAATGGAAAAGAAAGAAATAAGAGAAAACAGCGTCTGGCATATGCTGCAGATCCGCACGATAAAGCTGCTGAATGTGGCTCTTATCAGCGGAGCTTTTGCGGGATGCTGGTTTGGCTATTATGCCTATCAGGCAGTCTCTCCTTATTACGACAAAGGTAATTTCCTTGTCGTTATTCTCTTCGCCTTGCTGTATGTCCTTTTTTCCCGCGTATATAACGGATTCTTGATTTCCATCAATCGTATATCAGAGCTGTGCTACAGTCAGGCATTGTCAGCCATGCTGGCTGACAGCATCATGTTTGTGATAACGATTCTTCTGGTAAAGCGGGTGCCCAATGTGCTGCCCATATGCTTAGCGGCGGCAGTGCAGATGCTTCTTATCCTTAGCTGGTCGTTCCTTGCAAGCCAGTGGTACACAAGAAAATATGCGCCAAAAAAAACTGTGATCCTCTATGGCGAAAACCACCATTTGGATATGCTCATTCAAAGCCATAGGCTGGATCGCCGCTTTGATGTTATGTACTCCTTGGATGTCAACGCATGCCTCAAAAACAGGAACCTTCTTTCTGACGCAGAGGTGGTGTTTATAAGCGGCGTTCAGAATACGGATCAGGCCGAGATTATACGGTATTGCCTTGAAAATCATGTGGAATTGTATCTTCTTCCGAATATATATGACGTAATCCTTCGCGGTGGGAGACAGCTTAACATCATGCATTTGCCGATGGTGTATGTCAATCGCTTTAACCCGTCTCCGGAGTACCAGCTTATAAAGCGTTTTATGGACATGCTGCTGTCGTTTGCCGCTCTGATTGTCCTCAGCCCATTGCTTTTGCTTACTGCCGTTGCCATCAAAGCCTGTGACGGCGGACCGATTCTATATAAGCAAAAACGGCTAACGCAGGGAGGCAGGGAGTTTTATGTCCTCAAGTTCCGGAGTATGCGGGTGGACGCTGAGAAGAATGGCGTGGCGCAGCTCTCTACAGGGATAAAGGACGACCGAATCACTCCAGTTGGGCGTATTATCCGTAAGACCCGTATTGATGAGCTTCCCCAGCTTATCAATATTATTCGCGGAGATATGAGCATTGTCGGCCCTAGGCCGGAGCGGCCGGAGCTGACGGAGCAGTTTGAAAAAGAGCTGCCGGAGTTTTCACTGCGGCTCCAAGCCAAAGCCGGGCTAACCGGTTATGCCCAGGTCTATGGCAAGTATAACACGACTCCCTATGACAAGCTTCAGATGGATCTGACCTACATTGCAAAAGCGAGCATTATAGAAGACGTCCGGATTATGCTGGCCACGGTAAGGATCCTGTTCGACAGCGAATCCACGGAAGGATTTGAGGAAAAGGACGCGCAGGTGCTTGCGGGAAAAATAGTTGAAAACGGGAAAAGAAGAGAGGCGGGTTTTCCACCGGAATGTGCTGGGGATATTGTCAAGGAACAAAGTACGTCAGCGGGCTAAAACCGTAAGAAATCAAAACGGTATGTCCTTGCCTCAATTGTACATAAATAGCCAGGCTTTCCCTCAAAATGACGCACGATGAAAAGGTAAGGGGAATATGCCCACAGCAAATGCATCCCGGTTGTTGGTATTCTCTTCTTGCCTGAAAGCACCGAGGGCGTCGCGGTGGGAGCTACGACTGCAATGGACTACGAAAATGCAACAGATAGCACAGAAAACGATGCTGAAACGGTCGCTAAATAGGACAGATTGAACAAAAAACTGCCTAGTCCGGAGACGCTACTGAAATGTCTACCTTCGATAGTGCATGTATAGAATACATTCCCTCAAGGTGGCAAATGTATCATTTACATCAAAGTGCCCTTGATAGCACCGGAATAGAACAGGGAAGTTTTTACGAAGGAAGTAGTTTCAGACATAAACAGGTGTCGCCAGGGTGGTGCAGATGGCGAGCCGCCGTAGGGAATGGTCCTAGGTGCCAGAGGGGCCCAGAAACCGATGTCATGAGAAAGCCTGTTCTTATCGGAGGATATCGACGGCGATAGTTTCAGACAAGAATAGGGCGAGCAATGCAGCTGGTTCAGCGGCTGAGGCGCGTGTGGATGCCTCAAAACCGGTGTCATGAAAAGACTTGTTCTTTTCGGAGGGGATCAAAGGAACTCAGGAAGTCCGGCACGGCGCGGATTGCCCGGTCGGGAGGAACATAGCAGAGCGTGAGAGCCGGAGGGCGAAGCTATGTGTGTGGAGGATACCACAGGCGTGGGTGCCGAGTGATGAAGATAGATTGGAGCTGATCAGGGTGATCAGGAAAACGAGAAAGTAGAGTGAAGACTGCTCCCTGGCGAGAAATATGGCCATAGAGCATTTCATCATGTTTTGGGGGATTTGATTCCCCAATGAAACAGCCGCTTTAAACGGTGAATTGGGGGAGAAGAATCTTCAATGGAAAGTGTGGATAACAGTTACTCTGTTTTGATGAGTGTTTACCACAAGGAGAAAGCAGAGTACCTGAAGCAGGCGATGGACAGCATTTGGAATCAGACGATTCCCACAGATGGTTTTGTGCTTGTTTGCGATGGACCGCTGAATGCTGAACTTGATACTGTGATCGGAAATATGCAGGCCGCTCATCCGCACGCATTGCATGTTGTAAGACTGGAGAAAAACGGTGGTCTTGGAAACGCTCTTAACATCGGAATCAAAGAGTGTAAGCACGAACTGGTTGCTCGAATGGATTCTGACGATATCAGCAGAGCGGATCGGTGTGAAAGACAGTTGAAGGTGTTCCAGGCTCATCCTGATGTTAGTGTTGTGAGCGGAATCGTGGAGGAGTTTACGACGTCTACAAGAGAAATTGAAGCTAGGCGCGTACCACCGGAAACGCAAAATCAGATTCTTGCGTTTGCTAAGAAACGCAATCCCTTTAATCATCCCTGTGTGATGTATAAGAAGTCTGCTGTCGAAGCTGCAGGCGGATACCAGGATTTCTACTTGTTAGAAGACTACTATCTGTGGATTCGAATGCTGCAGAAAGGGAGCACTGGATATAACCTGCAGGAGCCGCTGCTTTGGATGCGAGCAGGTTCTGATATGTATAAGCGACGCGCTGGATGGAAATATGCGAAGAGCCAGAAGGCATTGTTCAAGTACATGAAGGACAGCGGGTTTATAAGTGAAGGGCAGTATATGAAGAGCGTGGCTGTGCGGACTGCATCGTCGATCACGCCAAACTGGCTGCGGGAATTCATGTTTAAGACTGTAATGCGGAAGAAATAGAAGGACGGAAAATATGGACATTGGTATTTTAACTTATTATGGGGTTCATAATCACGGAGCTGTTCTTCAGGCAAATGGCCTCCAACAGGTTCTGCGGGCAATGGGTCATGACGTTCGATTCCTCTCTTTTGAACGTAGCTACGAATACATATCTGAAGAACAAACGAAAAAATATAAGCTTGGCCTTAGCAGCATTCCGTTCTATTTCAAATACATGCTTGAAAAAGGCGTGGGTAACATACTTTATAACTATAAGAAGCGTAATACACTCAAAGCATTCAGAGTATCCTCTTTCAACTTAGACACAGCCTACGATTCTTTTGAGGGGGATGCTGTTGTAATAGGCAGTGATGAAGTGTTCAGCTTGGAAATAGGTTACAACCCAATGATGTATGGATATGGGTTGAAAGCAAAACGTATAGCAGGCTATGCAGGATCATTTGGGCCGACTACCATGCATGAAATTGAAAATAAAGGTAAGGTTGAAAGCATTAGGAAGGGTTTGGACAAATTTACAGCGATCAGCGTAAGAGACCAGAATTCTCAGTCTATAATCAAACAACTATGTAATAAAGAAGCGCCGCTGGTTTGTGATCCTGTTATTCTCTATGGATACGGGAAAGAAATGGAAGAGTTCAAACCGACTGAGTCAGGATATATAGTTGTATATGCATATGATAATCGGATGAATGACCCAGAAGAGGTAGAAGCTGTGAGGGCTTATGCTCATGCGCATGGTCTGAAAATATACTCTGTTGGATATTACCATAAATGGTGCGACAGATGTATTGATGCATCGCCGACGGAGCTTCTCGGCTGGATACGAAACGCAGAGTTAACGGTTACGGATACATTCCATGGTTCTATAATTTCCATCATTTGCAATACTCCACTGGCGGTTAAACTTCGAGGTAATGCGAACAAATTGGCATACTTGCTCTCTGAGTATGGGTTAAGCGATAGAATTATGGAAACATTTTCGGATCTGGAGCAAGTTGCAAGTCGAAGGATCAATTTCAGTAAAGTAAATGCCATCCTGAAAGAAAAAAGAGAAGCATCGAAAAGATATTTGATTTCTGCTATTGAGGGATAAGCTATGTTGACGATTGATTACAATCATTGCACCGGATGTGAAGCTTGTGCACAAAGATGTCCCAAACAATGTATTACAATGGTACAGGGGGAATTTGACTTCCTATATCCTGAAATTGATAAAGAAAGGTGTATCGACTGTCATCTTTGTGAAAAGGTATGTCCAATAAATAAAGATAAGCCTTCACCTGTTGCTCAACAGGCATTTGCAGTGGTTCATACGGATCAAGGTATTTTGAAGAACAGCACTAGTGGTGGCGCGTTTAGTGGACTGGCAAGCATCGTCCTGAAAGACAATGGTATTGTTTATGGTGTTAGGATGGATGATTTTATAGTTAATCACGTGAGAATAGATAACTTGGCCGATCTTCCGTGCCTTCGCGGATCAAAGTATCTTCAAAGCAGAATTGGTATGGTATTTAATACTGTTGAGAAGGATTTG
>JAUNWG010000093.1 GCA_030540435.1 Eubacteriales bacterium | reverse complement strand
ACGCACACATCAACTTTCCCTGGGCCGAGGTTTTCCACCTCTGGACACCGGAGTAGAGGCTCGCCGCCTCTACACTCCGCACAAGCGCTGCCGGTCTACGCTCCGCTTCGGTCGGCGCTAAACGAGTGCCACTGGCACTCAGCGCCCTGTACCCGGCACAAAGGGATTGCATCCCTCTGTACTCCTGCCCGAAGAAGCTGGCCTTCGCCGTTTGCCCTGCGGTTCCGGCCTGCTCCTTCGGTTTTCTTCCACTCCCTCTGCGGGCGTCCCCACATCGGAAGGGAAAGAAAAAGCGGCGGCCTCCACACGAATGAAATGTGTCAGCCACCGCTCCCGCCATCTGGCTGTAACCAGCCGTCCGGCGATACGGGCGTATGCATCCGCCCGTCAATGAGCAAAACAAAAGCGACCAGCCAATTACGGTTGATCGCCTTTGTTTTAACCATTATGTAGTTTTATCCGAAACGCCGGTTAAGCGGTTATTCACACTCAGTCTTTAGCGTTTCATATGTGATTCGTTCTTTGTTCCGTATTCTGCCGATGCCTCTGCAACCATCAATCTCTGCTTCGGCTCAAACTGGTAGGTTATCTGTTTCGGTTCATCAAGGATGTGCGTTTTGGTAATCAGGCTTCCTGCGTACATCAGATATCGTACACCGCTGGCGACTGCCATTTCTTCTGCGGCGGTCTTTTTGGCCTGAACAACAGCATCATCAATCTTATTATCGCCTTTTACCTCAATCAGCTGATAAGAGTCGTCTGCCATCTTTGCGAGGAAGTCTGGATAATACTGCCGGATACGTCCCGATTCCGGGTCATAGTAGTGAATTGACAAATCGCCCTGATTCGACGTAAACATTCCGGTGAAGTAAATTTCTTTGACCTTTTCGCTGCTAATATACTGCATGAAACATTCCCGCTCCGGGATGGAATCAAAGCAGTAGATATCTGCGTGAAAGCTCTTTCTGATCTGCTCCGGAGTAAATCCCGGATACTGATCTGTAATTACCAGATCGTCCTTGGCCGAGAACTCGTAATAACCCGCGTCCTTTGGTTCCCTCAGAAGCACCAGTTCACGATCTTCCGTTTTCTTTTCCGATGTGATGTCAAACAGCGCATGGAAAATCTTCGGAATAATAATATCGTCCAGTACCTCGTTATATTTGTTGACAGCCTCTAAAATGGTATCCATTCCATCCGCAGCTTCCCGTAAAATTCTTGAAGCCAATATACAAGAAATATTCAGGTAGCGGGCAACTTCCCCGGCAAGAGAAAACGCACTGTATTTCATGCTGTCTCGAAGATAGTCAATATTGATCTCCTTTGTGGTGGCATCCCGCGCAATGCTGTCCCGTTCATACATGATGCTCATATATCTGGAAAAATCCATCTCTGCCAGTTCAAAATCAATCGGCTCGGAATACTCTTTTTCATGAACCGTATACTCATGCCAGATCCTCTTGAGCGTGATACTTCTGGGCGGCGGCAGCACCCGAACCTTATACCTGTGGCGGTCATTCTTCGATGGATTCTTGATATCCTTGATTTCCATGTTGAAGTTCTTGTGAAGCTCATCGTCCAGAGTATCATAGTTCTCTTTCGACAGAAACACGGTTGCGGTCAGCCGCTCATCCGTGATTGCTCTCAGACAGCGCATGGTTGCCTGTAAAACAAAAATTTTGGACTTCGGACTTCTGTAAAGCGCAACGCCGAAAAGAGAACAGCAGTTCCAGCCTTCCTTGCCCTTTTCAACAAGGATGATAAACTGCTTCTCGTTTCCCTCGCTGCCCGCAACGTCAAGATTATTGAAGTTTCGGATATCTTCGTCTTTCGTATATTTGACATCACCCACATTGATAAGTATCGAAGATGTCGGAATCCCTAAATCGGCAAGGATTTGCTCCAATGCCGGAGCCACTTCATTGACCGCCTCATCGACTCCGGCAGCATAGATAGCCAGCTTCGGCTTCAATCCCTCATAGGTTTTGCCGCCGTATCTTGTCCAGAACTCAGTAACAGCAGTTTTCAGGAACTCACCGCTCTTAACGTTCTCAAAACCGATTGGGTCAGCATCTTTCAGGAAGCCGTTCCAGATTGATTCCCGCAATCCGTAGGAATAAACCACCTCCGGCAGCATCTGATTCTTCACATAAGGCGTACCAGTATAATTGTAGCAGGCCACAATGGAAGTATTTGCCGCCAGAAGATTGATGGTGTCCCGCAGGCTTGTCTTATTGGCTCCGCTGGAGCGAATCTGCTTTTCCAGATCAGCTCCAAACAGGTGGTGCGCTTCATCCACATACACGCCAAGCTGCGGCAGACGGCAGAGCTTCTTGAAGCGCTGATTGTCCATCAACGTAGTGTCATCCCATGCATCCTCTTCATCATCATCGCCGCCATAAACCGCAGAAAGCAGGGAACCTGAACCATTGAAAAGAATCTGGCCGGGCGTTTCCGCCTTGCGCTTCTTCTTGACAATGATCTTCTGTGTATTGGAAATGATAATGTTGAAATCCGAATCGTCTATGGTATGCAGGATCGTTCCGCTCTCCTCCAGAAAGTGAAACTTAATATTGGAATCCAGCACTCTCGCATACTCTGGCGGCACGACCTTCGTCTTATCAAACGTCATGATCTCACGAAGCGATTGCAGTACCGTCTTATCCGGCGCAAACACCAGCGCATTATGGCAAAAGCGCTTATCTTTCGGGTACTTCTTCGCCAACAGGAACTCATAAAAAATACACGTCCCCATCAGAATCGTCTTGCCCAGCCCCATCGTCAGTGCATAGATGTAGTTCGGATAGTTTTCCCGGTATTTCTTCATCTGCTTGAAAAGCGTATCTGTCTGCTTCTCGGTCGGAGCGTCAAACAGGCGAATCTGCCCATTTCTGTCCAGTGCATAGTAGGAAGCGTCAGAAAAACGATTTCGTTTATTCCTCCAGTCATCGAACATCTCATAGACCTGCTGGTTGTTCATAAATTCTTTTACGAACACATACATCTCCAACGCTTCAAACTGCGGCTTCCTAAGAAACGCCTCCGGATTTTCTTCCCGGTCATTGTACGCAAGGAATTTTCTGGTCAGGTCATTGTAGCGGGAACGGATTTTTCCTCTGTTCTCCGCATAGTAGTACCAAAGCTGCTGACTGAACGCGAAGTCCTGCGAATAGGTAACTGCCATTTAGCGCACCTCCATTTCCAGTGACTCCGACAACAGGTCAGTGATCTTAACCTTGATCGTTCCGGCATCCTCCGGGATGGAGTAAACGCCACTCACCATCTCATTTTTGCCCGGAATATCAATCACAGCAGGCTGCATCACAGCACCGTCATAGTTCCAGTCAATCATGATAGAATCCACAAGCTGGCGCCAATCCTCCACATATTCCTTCTGGAGGGAAAGCTTCTGCATCAGGTTCATCGGATAGAAAGCCTGGATAACCAGCTTATCACCCTCGCGCACGATATCCGCCTCGGATTCACGCTTGAGCTGCAAATCTGCTTTATCCCTGAGAACATCCAGAATCTCAACATCTATCTTATAGTCAGACAGCTCCTGCTCCAGCGCACCCTTCAAATCCGGCTCATGACCCATACAGACGATTGTCATGTGTTCCACCGGCTGATTCGAATTTTCCTCTTTCCGATTTTCGTAGGTCTTATACGGAAGATTGGAGAGCAATTCCTTCAGATCGGCTTTTGTTGCAATCCGATTAACCGGCATGATCTTCACCATTCTGCCGTCCAGTTCACCATCCCAGACGTTGCTCTGCGGAAATGGCTGGATTTCAAGAGCCGCTATCAGCAGTT
Source organism: Eubacteriales bacterium (assembly GCA_030540435.1). Classification (GTDB taxonomy): domain Bacteria; phylum Bacillota; class Clostridia; order Oscillospirales; family Butyricicoccaceae; genus Butyricicoccus_A. The sequence goes on along the minus strand of JAUNWG010000093.1, from coordinate 4,236 downwards.
CACGGGCTTCCACCGGATTTCGGAAAAAGTCATAGTTGTTGACGTTATAGACCTCGAAGCCGGTGTACTTCAGCTCATCCTGAATCGTGCTTTCCAATTCCACTGCAACAGACAACAGGCGCTTGGTGGTGGTCTGAATCGCACCAAGGTTGATATCTGCACCAATAAAGCGGCGGCCGAGCTTCATAGCGACAGCTTGCGTAGTACCGCTGCCCATGAAGCAGTCAAAGACGATGCTGCCGGGATTGGAAGATGTAGAAATTATCCGTTCGATTAGACATTCCGGCTTCTGTGTCGGATAATCTAATCTCTCTGATGATGTCGGACTAACACGATTCAAATCATCCCATAAATCCGTTACCGGTGTGCCTTTTGCATCTTTCAAATAGCGTCTTCTACTCAATGATTTACCAGTTGAAGATAACTGAATCTCACCCTTGTTATACAATTCTTGCATGGTAGTTTTTGAGTATCTCCAATATCCCGATACCCCCATAAACTCATAAAACGGATTTCCTTTGCTTGCACCTCCCGGACCGTCAACAGGAGTCAATCTGTATCTTTCTCCTGTTTTTTCATCTATATATTTATAATCTCGTTCTATCGTCTCTCTCGAATAATCAATATACTGCTGATGCCAAATAGGTGTATTTGTTTTTGAATAGAGAAATATTGTATCTGTCACTATTCCGAAATGCTCTGAACCCTGTCCGGCATTCCCCTGAGCATGTGATCTTTTCCATGTTATAACATTGTGACAGTTCATAGGCCCAAACAGCTCATCCAAAACGCATCTCAGATGCTGTGATTGGTGCCAATCACAATGCAAATACAGTGTTCCTTTATCAGACAGAAGTTCCCACATTATCATTAAACGCTCATACATAAATTGAAGATACTCATCATTTGTCCAAATATCTCCATACTGCTTTTCCTCAAATGCTGCTGTATCACTATATGCGGTTTTCCCTTTTATCCTAACGCTCTTTTTATAGTCTGCTTTACTATCAAATGGCGGATCAATATAAATCAAGTCCACTTTCCCGCGATATTCTTTCAGTAGATGACTCATCACCTGAAGATTATCGCCCCAGAAAATCTTATTCATCCAGCCATCTGTGGCTTCCCCGTAGGATTCCCGAAGCTGCGCCGGATAGTATTGGGTAGAGCGGTATGGGCGTTTGCCCGTCCAGCGCAGTTCAGGGAAACCCTTGATGGTCGGGCGCTGTTCAAATTCAAAAGAGAGCTGTTCGTACTCACTCATTGTTGTATATCCTCCGTATCTCACAGTTATTTGCTTTTGCAGAAGTACTTAAAATCGCAGTTCTTGCAGATTTTCGCATCATCCGCGCATCTATGAAAATCCTTCTTCATAATTCGATGTACAGTGCTGTCAAAGGCTGCCATCGTTTTCTCAATGGCCGACTTGGTATAGGGGAAAGTAATCGTCGGTACGCCGCTTTCCTCCCCGGTATAGTAGAGGTTCATCTTGCTGACCTTTTTGCCGGTGCGTTCCTCCACCAGATGCGCGTAGATATGAAGCTGCCGGCGGTATTGCTCCAGCCTTGCCCGCATCTTCTCCATATCCGGCTTTTTCTCGGACTTGAAGTCAACAATCTCAACGCTATCTCCTTCGCCCTTAATCAGGTCGATCTTGCCTTCGATGATGTAGTCCGGCTCCACAAGACTGACATCCACCTCTGCCTGCTGAATCAGGCTCCAGTTTCCCTGCTGCCGCTCTGCATACCGCAGTACCTGCTTCAGCGCCGCCTCTCGCTGCGGAGCTGCCAGATAGGAATGCTCCGTCTTTGTAAGAGAAACATAGTTGGATTCAAACCAGCTTGTGATATTCTCTGTCGTAATCCTTTGCTCCTCATGCCGGATGGCCGCCCGGTGGATATCCTCAATGGTTTCATGCACTAATGTACCGAACAGCATAGCGTTTGCCCTCACCGGCATAAATTCCAGTTCCTTGTAGAACTTATACTGCAAAGCGCACGTTTCATAAACCGTGATGTGGGATGTAAACGAAAAGGTCTGCTTGATATTCACATCCTTGATTGGTTTGAAATCAAACTCCTCCAGTTGAAAAGCCGGACTATCCACAGATTGCAGCCCGTCATATACTTCACGGAAATAGTTGCTCGGTGTACGCTTATCTTCATTACAGGTCAAAATCAGCAAATCCTGCGCACGAGAGAAAGCGGTGTAGTACAAACGCCAGAAATCAAAATATTTGGTCTGATCGTATGGTTCAAATGCCGGACGCTTGAAGTAGCGTTCTTCAATCATCAGCATAAGATCTTTGTTTTGCTTGCGCGGCACGTTAGCCAGCGAATCCACCAGAACAATAGGGAATTCCATGCCTTTCGACTGATGTATCGTCAGGAACGATACACAGCCGCTGGGTGCGTACTCGGAATCATCTTCGTACTCAGTAATGCCTCCGTCATACAAAAGCCGTAGATAGAGATTGAAAAACCGCTCCGTATTGATGTCAATATATTTGCCGTTTAAAGTATCGACCCGGTGCAGATACTCGAACTTCCCAATGATCTGCGACAGCTTCGCAAGATTCCTTGCGGGGCGAATATCGACCACTCCAACACCAAGATCGGTGTCCAACATCCTGGCGAAAGGCTGATATTCAAAAAGCTGATACAACAGCCCGGAATACGCATAGTCCGTTGTCCCTTGCAGGCCAACATGGCTTTTTCCGGTGCGCCGTATCCATTTCAATAATTCCTTATTTTCCGGCTTCACCAGATTTTCATTGGCCAACATGATACACTTTCGATAGTACGTCAAGTGTTCCGGCTGTAAAAAATGATAGTCGCCGTCCTCAAGCCCCTGCACATACCTCGGAAACATCAGCATCAGGCAGCCCACTGCAAGTTGAATCTCAAAACGCTGAAAGAACATATCAGATCGCGGAGAATACACGTTGATATGATTCTTCTCTAGAAAGTCCGCCAGTGCTTTTACACGAGAATGCTTGACCGACTGAAACAGAAAAGCGATTTGATTATAGTTTGTCAACTTTCCTGAATCTTTCAGGCGATGGATAAAAGCAAGAATATTCTCATACCATTCATCGGTATCCTCTATGCCCGCCAGCTTGACCACCGCAGGGCTTTTCAGACTGCTCTGCTCATGTGGTTCGATACGCTTGTTATAGCGGAATTTTCCCCAAGCAAATTTGAACTTTGCCCCTTCTGTCGTAACCATCCATCGGTTATAAAAATCTACAATATCGCTGTTAGAGCGATAGTTAATGACTAGTGGAATGATCTTGCATTCCCCCGGCTGAAACTTTTGGGGAAATTCAAGGATGTTTCGGATTGTTGCACCACGGAAGCGGTATAACCCCTGATCGTCATCACCAACAACGCAGATATTTTTCTGATTTCCTGCAAGAAGAAAGACCATCTGCTCCTGAATAAAGTTCGTATCTTGATACTCATCCACCATGATGTGAGTGATTTTCGACCGCAGCATCTCAAGAATCTGCGGGTTATCCATCAAAAGCCGATATGCCTCAATCTGAATCGAAGAGAAGTCCATCAAATTATTCTCTGTCAGAATTTCCTGATAGATTTGCAGCACCTTGCCCATAGCAACAATGGAAGCATCCGCATCCTCCATCAATTCCTCCGGTGTCACCATCTCTTCAGACAGATTTCCTACATAGCTACATATTTCCTCTGCCTGCTTCCACGCCCCTCCATTCGGCAGGATTGCTTCAATGTCTAAAATCTCACGGAACCTGGTAATATTCTGGAAAACGATATACTTCTGGTCGAAAGCATCCAAAAGCCGATAATTTCTGCGAAGTCTTGTATATTCCAGATTGTCCTTTAGAATACGCAGGCAGAGCGAATGAAAAGTTCCAACGTACATCTCGTTTACATTCACTGCAATATTCCGCTTTGATAATTCGTTTGTAATGCGGGTAATCAGCTCTTTGGCTGCTTTGTCAGTAAAGGTGGCAATAAACAGATTCTCAGGTCTTGCTCCACATTCCTCTATCAAATAGATAGCCCTCTGAACCAGTGTATAGGTTTTACCAGTTCCGGGGCCAGCTGTAATCAAAACAGGCCCATTCGCCGCAGCGATTGCCTGCCGCTGCCCCTCATTGGCGTTTCCAAAATCAAACATAGGCTCTGTCTCCTTTCCGTTTTATATGGTTTTTTCAAAAGTATACTGATGCCTGAGTACCGTATCTAAAAAGTGTAC
>JAUNWG010000092.1 GCA_030540435.1 Eubacteriales bacterium | reverse complement strand
CGGACAGGCATTCTTTCACAAGTTTCATCAAAACGCAGACGATGCGCTGATGATCTGCCATTTCTTCTTGTGCAATCATGTTGCATTCCACATCCAAAACCTCCCCAAACACATCACCAAATTCATCAAAGGAGACGGTATGGTTCCGATGCCGGTGGTCTTTCTTTTCATCAGCGTGATTTTTCATCTTCGTCCAATTCTTCCATTTACGGAATTCCTTCACGCTGGAAAAGTCCTCAGCCGAAAGCCGTATGGTATTCCCATAGGCATCTGGATAAACAATAAAATCCTTGATCTTTTTATTTAGGGCGTGCTCGCTCTTTCTATTGAACATTGTTGTTCCTCCACTTCGATTTGAATTTCAGGAAATCGAAGCGGAGGGTGGGGAGCGGCAGCGTGCAAAAGAAGGATTGCAACAAAAAAGCGCAGCTGTCCCAAAGTTGGGAGCAACTGCGCTTTGTTCAATATTGCGGAACCAGAAATATTCTTCTACTTCGCAAGAATTCTGGTTTTGGGTGTCAAATCGAAATGCAAACTATTTCTTATATTCGAACCGAGAAATCTGCTCTTCAACTTTTGTTTCCTCCAAAACAAGAAATATGTTTCTGGTCTTACAAGAAATATAGAACATTAACTTCAAAGAGAGACTAATGTAGAATAATAGGCGAGGTGAAATATAATGCATATTTTTTCACACCCGCTGGCTGAGTCTGTCAAAAAAGCCCGTAGCAGAATGGATCTTACTCAGGAGCAAGTGGCAGCTCTTGCTGAAACCAATACCAGAACAATCAGTTCAATCGAAAACGAGAAATCCAATACACGCATGAACATCCTCTTTCCTTTGGTCAGAGCACTGCGAATTGATCCCAGGGAGTTTTATTATCCAGAAATGGGTATGGAATCCTCTGTAAAGCATCAGCTCCGTGTCTTGATCGACAATTGCAGTGATGAAGAAGCTGCTATACTGCTTTCGACCACAGAAGCAATGCTTAACGCAATGCGAAAGAAAGACGCTTATGCTGCAACAGTAAAAAATGAGAGCCTGACTCCCCTGTGATATGGGGAATCAGGCTCTGTGTTTTACATCGGGCTCATTTTCTCAACACCATTTTCAGTTGTACCACATCAATCGTAATCTCTTTTCTGCACCTGGGGCAATACAACGGGAAATTGATTAACACCGTATCTGCGAAAATCTTGGTTCGTGTCTTTCCTCCGCAAATCGGGCACCGAATCCATCGTGAACCCATTTGATTATCACTCACGTTTAAAACCTCCAACTACACCCTTGCGCTGCGTATATTCGTCTGGCTTATATTAGGCGTAATGTTGATTGCTCAGATCACCCGTGTTTTACTTATGGAATCAGGAAGCCATGGCCAAATCAAGATAATAAGTCTCGCGGGCAGCCTTTTCACTTGATAAATAGCTTTCGACATTCTCCAAACCCACGCCAATAATGTCTATGGTTCGGGTGTAAGAATCGTTTGCGGCTTTTGTTGAAGTATCGTCAAGTTCAAACAGCGCATTCCACTCATTTCTATGGTCTGGGTCCAACGGGATGATATTGTATTCTGTTTTTCCATTCCCGTTTCTGTGCATATTCACCCAGGTTGGAATTGCGCTGGCTTCTGCTAAATACACAGTTCCATCTGAATATTTCTCAAATGTAACGCTGAACAGGATGCCATCCTCTGTATGGGCTGTCTTTATTGAATTCAACTTTCCAAGCCGCTGGTTCGAGACCGCATTGCCGGTTGAGTACAGGCATACTGTCTTATGCTCAGGATCGGTGGCGCTGTCCAGCAGTTCCACCGGCTGAATGACATGAGGGTGCCCACCAATAATCACATCAATGCCCAAATCGCACATTTTTTGAGCGATTGCCTGTTGATCCGCATTGGCTGACAGAACATATTCCTGCCCCCAGTGAATAAACAGGATGGTTGCTTCAGCGCCTGCAGATTCCATTTCCGCAAGATACTGTTCCACCTCAGAATAAAACGCTGGAAGATTTTTGGTGTAGAAATAATTGCATAAACCGGCTTTTTCAATGGACTGGTTTCCATTCAGAGACGGTCTGCCATCTTCTGTAACACCGGATGCCCATGTATAGCAGAGCATTCCGATCTTGATCCCGTTTATTTCTACGATTGTCCATTTGGTTTCGTCTGCGGAAGCGTAGGTTCCCAGAGTCTCCAGACCTTTCCCCCGGATTATCTCCAATGTCCGCAAGAAACCCACCAATTTGGTATCGTAGCAGTGGTTGTTGGCAGTAAGCAGCATATCAAAGCCTGCGTTTTTTACACCATCCACAATCTCGTCCGGACAATTAAAGAGAGGATAGCCGTCATAAGCATAGCCATTCCTTTCCCCGCAGAGGGTGGTTTCCAGATTTGCAACAGCATAATCCAGAGACGATGTATATTCAGTAAGGTACTGAAATACCGATGTAAAGTCATACGAGCCGTCCGGCTGCTGAACGGCGGCATTGTACTCAGTAAGATCATCAAAGATGGGTTTATGCATGAGCAAGTCACCCATTGCACCGATGGTAGCCGAAGCGATTACGTGTTCAGGCTCTGGCAGCGTTGTTTCTGTTGGGGTCACCGTTACCCCAGTCGTATCAGTGGGATGAGAGTAAAAATCTACTCGCTCGTTTGAACTATTATTTGTTTCGGCATCAGTCAAATCCAAACATTGTTTAATTACAAACAATGTCCCAATTATCATGCCTGTCATCACGATAATTAGGATGGTTATTATAGCATTGTGTTTCTGTTTCATTGGAATTACCTCATTGATTTTGCATATCATATCTTGAAAAAGGGGGAAAGTATGATTTCTTCAGTCATGTACTTTAGTAGCAGAAAAAGTCCAAAAAAGCCTGAGACCTGTTTCGTGCAGATCTCAGGTCTTTCTATGCGAATGGAGTAATTGAGTTGTGGATGCCCGTTATTCGGACATTACTGTTTGATATGATGCGTTTTACTCAAACAACGGATATAGTGTCATCGGTTCCAGAGATATCCCGACTGGGAGCATAACAGTTCCACTTTCATCCGGCTGGAATACCAGATTCATTACCGGATTTCCGCTCTCGTATGTTTCCTCTGTAATCCAGCCGGAGAATACCTTCCCTTTCGGTGCGGAAACCACGGGGCAGGTTATCTGCGTACTGTCAGCGTCATAGAAATTGGATTCCAGCGTGGTATCCCCATCCTGGAAGGTCAGACGCACCCGCTCCACGGGTTTTGAAACATCCACCGCAGTCATGGCATAGCAAAGCCATTTCCTAGAGGACTGCTTTTCAAAGAACAGGCTTTGATCAATGTTGCTTTCTTTCACGCTGCCGCTTGCCCGGTGCTGGTTCAGTGTCACGGCCACTCGCACGGAAAACAGATTATCAGAGTAACGGCAATAGTCCGTGACCGTTTCGTTTGCAAAATCACGACTTGCCGCATCCTGAATGAACCCCCGTTCCGTATCGGTAATGGCTTTATAGGCGTCTGATCCCCGTAAGAAGTATTTGGCAACATCCGCTTCACCGGCTTGATTGATCATATACAGGGCGTATGTTTTTACAGCATTGATGGCAACGTCACGCTCCATATCACTGATGGTGCTGGCTCGGGTCTGCTCAATGAAGGTACGGCTGGCTGCATCATAGCTGACTGCCATTTCGTTTCCGCTGCCATCTACAATTCGGACGCTGGGAGCTGCAACCAATCCGGAAATCTCCTGCGTGCAGACACGAACGCCCGTGATTCCTTCCGGAAGGTAATCTTCGGCATTGGTGGTGCTGATGCGGATGGTGGCACTGTCATCCAGCGGTACATTGTTCACATAGGCCGTATGCCCATCCAGCTTCTGGATCCGGTAGCTTTCCTCCCGTGCAAAGAAGAATTCGATTGCCCCAAGCTGCCAGTCCGGTATCTCCGTTTTGGAATTGGAATGGTTATGGTCTACCAGCGTAAAGGACGCGATTTTCTCTTTTCCCAGGCGCACAATGTACTTTTTATCCTCAGACAGTCCGGTGGAGGTTTCCATATAGGTAAGTTTGGAATCTCCAACGATGCTTTCCATGTAGCTGGCAAAGGCATCCTTACTTTCGTAAGCCGTGTCCTGAATGCCCGCCGTATCGTACAGTGCCCCCCAGTCAGGGTCGGAAAACAGCTTCTCAAACACTTCCTCGCTCTTGGTAGCAGGCTGCTCCATCTCATAGCGAGTCAGCCAATTGCGTAATCCCAGCAGTCCGAAATAGGTAGCCGCATAAAACAGGAAAATACACAGGAAAAATACTGCGTAGAATATGACGCCGCTGAGCCGGGGGCCTCTGCTCCGTTTTACCGAAGCAGAGGGACTCTTTTTAACGGGTGCCGGTTCTGCCGCCTGTTTGATCTTTTTATCAAATTTCCCCTGATACATGGCTTATTCCTCCCCTGCAGGACGAACCATCCAGAAATCGGGCATCTTTCTCGGCTCAGACTGGAGCAGAGAATAGCTGTTCATGATCTGAACCTGTCCGGCTTCTCCGTAACGCCCATAGGTATCCCGGTACATCATAACGGTAGAAGAACCGCCGTCCATATTGCAGGCATTTACCGCGCCGTACTCCACCATGATATCAATGACATCCTGATATTCGCCGCCCATAGAGCTGGGCTGTCTGCCATCGATGCAGACGAAGATCACCGCACCATCTGACCGCTGACCGATGGCTGTCCGGGGATTCAGTCCAGACTTTATGTTATAGGCTTCCATGTTGATCTCGCCATTCATAATCAGAACGGGACCGAAGCAGCAGCCATCCCGAATGTTCAATTCTTCCGCCTGCGCCTTGGAAATGTTATCCTTGTGAACCACCAGAATATTGTCCTTGGTGAAACCGGCAAAACCGCTGGTTTCGGAGGGCTTGCCGGAAGTCCAGACACATTCCCCCTCGGAGTAGACCAGACCGGCAGGCTGGGTGCCAACATAGGAACCAGTCGTTCCGTCATCATTGAAAGCGCCGCCGTTAATGCCAGCAATGGCACCTTCATCCTCCATAGCAGCGGTCAGCCGCTTGCCGGGGATGCTGGTGCTGAAGCCCTCATGGGTGGAGATTCCCAGATACACCTGCGCAGGGTCACGAACGATCATTACCTTGGCGTTGTATGTATCGCCGTGAACATCCTCGATGCGGATGCCATCGGGATAGTCTGCCCATTCATCGCTGCCCGCCGTTAGACCGCCACGGTTAATAACCACAGCGGTGGTATCAGTCACATCGTCCTCCAGTTCCGCATTAACACCGGCTCGGATTTCCGCAACGGTATCTTCCCCGATGAACAAGGCTGGCACCCATTTCGTTGCACTGGCCTCGATCAGGGTCATTGTCAGCTGGTCTCTTGCCGTGGGAGACGGACCGTTGAATACCATATTCAGTACCAGCAGCAAGTCACTGGACAGCAAAATGATTGCCGTGAACAGCACCAGAAAGGTTCGGCGGATAATTCTGCCCAGCAGGCCATTACTTGATTTGGGAGCCACACATTTCTGCTTCATATTTGTTAACCTCTTTTGCTTGAATTTTCCATCGATATGAAAGGCAGGCCGTCTGATGGATTTGTGATATCATAATCAAAAGATAATCGTTCAGCAAATGTGCGAAATCAGATATTGTACATTTGCAAATGGTTTTCCGCTATTTAACCTTAATATAAAACCATTATTCATTCAATATATGTGGCACGAACAGCAACTGAGACGGCACAAGTGAAGAATCGCGGGGTTGATTTATCATGTTTCTTCCGATAAAATAAAACCAAATTATATTTTGGGGGGTGAAGTATTCATATGGAACAGTTACATATTGGGATTTGCGACGATGAATCGATGGACTTGGCATATACCCTAGAGTTAGTTCAAAAATATGACGCAGAGCGGTTATTGAAGGTCAGCACATTTCTTCATGCAACCGATTTATTGGAAACAGCAAAATCTCCTCCGTTTGATATTGTTTTGTTGGATATTGAAATGCCGCCCCCAACAGGGTTTGAGGTTGCACAGAGGCTGATTCAGACAACTTCACCGCCGTGTATTATTTTCACGACAAAAAACAACGCCTACGCAGTCAAAGGATACGGAATTGCCATTCGATATTTGCAAAAACCAATCGCTTTTGAAGCCTTCAGTGAAGCACTGGATGCCGCAATTGCAGAAGCAAGTGCACACCGTTTGACAATTCAAATCGACAATACGATCCATGCAATCCGCTTGCAGGATGTTCAATACATTGAAGTGCTGGGACATTATGCAATAATCCATACACAGAACAAATCGTACCGATATAGAAGCTCTTTGAAAGAAATTTTGGGTAGATTGCCGCGGGGCTTCTTTGCAGTCTCGCACAAAAGCTATGTGGTAAATATGGAACACATCAAATCCGCAACAACGACAGAGATTATCATGGACTCCGGCGCAGTAGTGCCAATCGGAAGAACCAAAGCCCAGAAATTCAACCAAGCGTTTTATCGTTTTTTGGGGAGGTAATTATGTATTATATTCTTTCCGAAATGTTAGGCGTCGTGGCAGAATTATTCACATATTACCTGTTCGTTCAGGGAATATTCTATAAACGAGATCGGCACTGGCTGGTAACAGCTACAGCATATGGCGTACTGGGTTCAATACTCTTAGCATTATCATTCCTAGAAAACGGATCAGTCATCAGAATGGTGTATTGCATTATCTCCTTTGCAGTCATTGCAAAACTACAATTCAGCGCAACAGTCTTCCAGTCGCTTTTTGCGAGTATCAGTTTCATGTGTCTATATGTACTGACCGACGTATTCACAATCACAATTGCCTCACTTATGAACATAAATGTGGATACGGTTATGTCATATGGTGGCATCCGAATTGTATATATAACTTTTACGCACACGATTCTATTTGGTATCACGCTTGTTGTATTGGCGATCACGAAAAAAAAGAGAAATGCGGTTACGATTCCATTCTTAATGGCCATTCTGCCAGGATGTATATCGGGCTTGATGCTGGGAATCTTTTTCTGCCAATCAGTTCAGAATGCAGGGCAAGATGTTCCGCCTACAATTTTGGGAGTTGCCGCCGGCCTTCTGTATCTCAATATCTTGATCGTTTTTTATGCGGAACGGACACAGGAGGCGAATGAACGCAGACATGAAGCAGAACTGGCAGAGCAGCATTATGCAATGCAGGAACAGTACTATGCCCAACTTCGTGAGGAACAGAATGAAACACGGGCGATGTTCCATGATATTAATAAACATCTGCAGGCTATGCGAGCATTGGTTAGCGAAGCCAATACCGAAGAAGCAAGTCTTGTGTTTAACGAAGCACAGAATTTGGTGGACAGCCTTAATTCGATAGTCGATGTAGGAAATACAGTAATAAGCGTAATCGTAAATGAATACAAGCATCTGGCAGAGGAGCATTCCATACCGCTTGAATATGATATAAGCGTTCCAACCCATTTAGGTATTTCCGCTGTTGACGCTTATGTAATATTAGGAAATACGTTAGACAATGCAATCGAGGCTTGTTGTGATCTTTCGGAAGAACAAAGATATATCCGTATTCAATTGAGGGTTTTTCATGACATCATGTATTATCAAATCGAAAACCCATATTCTCCGGGCTATCTGAAAAAAAGTAAAGGGAAGGGCCACGGATACGGGCTTCAGAATGTGCGCCGCTGCGTAGAAAAGCATAAGGGAGATTTATCGATAACCCATGAAGACGGGAAATTTATTCTGGCACTACGAATCAACCATGATGCCGCGTTGATCAGGTAGCTTTCTTTTCGGGATGCCGATTTCGGTGCATTTCAGGAATGTCAGTAAATAGTCCCACTATGCAGAAACCCCCGTCTGAATTATTATCAGACGGGGGTTATACACTCTTACACATTGTTGGTAAGTTATCCAGATGACCTTGTTTAGCAGGTACTGCTTATCTTTTCGCCGGGACGATTTCCAGCCAGTACCCATCCGGGTCGGCGATGAAATAAATGCCCATAGCCGGATTTTCATA
>JAUNWG010000091.1 GCA_030540435.1 Eubacteriales bacterium | reverse complement strand
AACGCTTTAAGCGTTGATAATAACCACATATTGTGCTATACTTTGCTTGGTGGAGTAGGACTATCACAGGAGAAACAAACACTGTAATACCAGAGTCTCATCATATAATTCTGCTACAAGAATAAAGTTTGGTAGCAATAATCGGAGGTAGAATATGGGTTTGGTAATTGAACGGCATCCATCGGATGTAATAATTAAAGCCAAGATGACCGTTTCCGTAGACAAAAAAGGGAAATACAAGCTTGGTGCGGGCGATAAAGTGGACATCCCGCTATTAGAGGGAAAACATACGATTTCTGTTTCTCTAAATCTGATTAAAACTTCTGTTGAAATTGAATATCCCAATGACAGACACTTGCTTATTGCATACATTGCCGCTGGACACTCAGGGATATATGTGCAGCGTTTATCGGCTATCTCGCTTGAAAACGCTGGTAGTGAATTTTGTATCCCCTCTTGTATGAACGGAATGTGCGGCACATTGTCTGTCTATGATAACGGTATCCATTTTCAGGGGATGGATGCAAAATCCGTTGAACTGAAAATTGGAGACATACGTGAAGTAGTAACTAGCATGGGGAATCTGTCACTTCTGTCCTACAGTGGCGAGAAACACACATTTGTCATCCCACAAGAAAAAGAACGTGAAATCATGGATTTTCTAAGAGTTCGGGTAGACGAATCCAACCAAAAGATGCAGGAGGGCTTTAATCTTTCGTTTGGAATTGATGGAAAGATTGAAGTTAACGAGGAGAGAGAAGAATTTCACATTAGAAACGGCTCGTGGCTATCGGCCAATTACAAGCTGTCGCAAATCTTATCCTACGAAAGCAGTGAGGTTAATAAAAAAGCAGATTATCTTGGCGGCGCACTGGCTGGAAATCTGCTTGGAGGAACAGGCGGTGCGGTGCTCGGTACCCTACACGCCGCAGGACAAAGTGGTAAGGTAGAATATGTCAGAATGAATCTGACCGTCAAAACGGATACGGGAATCGAAGCCTTGTGGGTAAATTTTGGCGTTCCTGTTTTTGCTGTCGAAAGAGGCAGCAGTAAATATGCAATGTACGCTGCTGAGTGTTTAAGATTTGTTGCTTACATGGACGATTGGAAAAGCCGAAAAGCGGCTCAGCCTACCAGTAATAACAACGTTGATGTCGAAGCTGAGCTAAGAAAATTCAAAGCCATGTTGGATGATGGAAGTATTGATGAAAAAGACTTCAAGGCTAAGAAAAAACAGCTTCTTGGTATATAGCACCACGAAAGGAACGACACGAATATGAAAAAGGCAATAGCAGTTTTATTTACTGCTCTGATTGCAGTATCGTTAATTGCTTGTGGTTCGGAGAGTAAAGAGAGAAGCAATTCCGATCCATACGAAACTATATCGGCGATAGCTACAGAACCAGCACCCGAGAAATACAATTCATCTGAGGATAGTTCCACGGAAAGAAATAGTCCCGATGACAGCAACATGACTTACGCAGACTGGAATGCCTATTGCACTGAGAAAACAATTTCAACGGAAATGTATAATTTGACCGTGCCGGATTCATGGCTGAACACCTGTGCCTATGACATTGCCGGAAACGGATGGGACATTACCTTTACGCTACCAAGCAGAAACGGCGGGGATTCTGACTGCACCTTGCTGGAACTGCATTTGATTTGGGGCGATCATTCATTGGATAACCTTCCCGCTGGAAACGTGGAATATCTCGGTGCTTTGGGAGTACAGGATATCGCATACCTTGTTGCTGTTTATCCCTATGATCTACCGGACAATGAACAAACCAAGTCCATTCCTCAGGTTCTTGCTTCTGTAACACCGAAAGAGTACGGAGTATATAAGCCAGACGCCTATCCGGTTGGTCTGCCGGACTATTATGCCGATGGCTTTAATGATGCCGACAGTCTGATTGTTTCTGACTATTTGTGTGGTTGTACCTTTGTTGGCTTTAATTCGGACACCCTTATGCGGGTTGAGAAGAATCCATACGGTAATTTTTTCAATATTGATGTTGATGGCATTGGATATTTTCAAGTTGAACGGTGTACCACAAATTATGAATACCCTACGGAGACATATAAGCTGTACTGCGGGAATTACTACGCTGAGGTCATTTGCTATTCCGGCGAAGAATATCTTTTGGTGAACGTTATGCAGGATGACATTACGGTTCTCTCGGATCGTTTTTACTTCTACACGCCTTAACAAGTATTACGGCGGCAGTTCCTATCATGGGGACTGCCGCCAATAGTTTACATTGGAGGAAAAAATCATGGAGAGACTGCCAAACAATGATATTACAACTGAATATATGGAACTGGAAAACAGCATGACAAAGATTGTCCGCAGTCGGCAGGACAGCATTGGCATTATCTGGTTCAACATTTACAGCCTGGTTGACAGCAGCGGAATTGTCGGAAAAAACGATGTGCTGGGTATTCTTATGAAACGGCTTGCCGGAATCAGCGGCCATTCCATAAGTTCCGCTTTCACTGAGCAATCTGTGTGGTATCAGCAAACGCTTGAAAGATTCGCCTTTGGGCAGACGGTAGAGTGTTTCGGAACATACTGGAAATCGCTGATTGAGGAAGAAAAGCGGTTTCGGTTAAGGCTTCTTTGCGGTTGTTTGAGAGCCTATAACGATATGCTGCTCCCCTATGTGAATGAAGTTATTACAGATTGGGCATCGGCGCAAGGAGGTCTTGCCAACTGGGAAACGGTCTACAAGAAACACGGGAGCATGGTGCAACAGATGATATGTGCCGTAAAAGAAAATGGTGGTCTGCACGATTCAGAGACTTCCTAACGGAGAATCCTACTAAGTATGAGTAATCATACGGCGTAGAGCAAACAGTCATTTCCGGGGATTTTCCTTTGTCCAAAAGTCTTGACTTTAAGTAAAATGCCGAAATTAAAGCAGATAAAGTGATAGTATTTGTGCAAAATGCAATTTTCTCTATTGACAACGCTGCTTACGTCTGCTATGATGGGTAACGCACAAATCCTTTACGGCGAAATGTGCGGGGTCGAGACTTGAGTGATAGCCAGACAGAGGACGACTCCTTAGAAGAGGGTTGCTATCGAAACAAAATAAACGCAGTGGCAAATTGTGTCATTGTATTTTTGTGTCGGTAGTTTCCTGCTTTCATATCTTTTCCGGGATATTATCATACTCTCGAATGCAATGACTACAAACGTCATTGTGTTCGGGAGTTTTTTGTTGTTCATTTTCAGAAAAAGGAGTGTTTGTCATGTCAAAGAATGTAGGCAGAAACGCATTTGTCGTGTATCCGTCCATGCTTGATGCTCTGCGTGTTCTCCCGGAAAAGGACGCAAATCAAGCATTGATGGCAATTATTGACTTTGGAATCACAGGAGAGTATCAGGTGGAGAATCCTGCGCTGGAATTGGTTCTGCTTCCTATCATCGAAGGAATCAAAACGCAAAAACGGCGCTATCGGAACATTAAGATTCTGAACCTCGTAATTGACGATTTTTACCGCCGCACCGCTGGAACCGCTGACAAAGACAAAGTGTTCAAGTCAGATCGAATCCGGCGTTCGCTGCAAAAGATGGTTGTGGATTGTCAGCGGGAGGACATTTCCTTGGGGACAATCGTTCAATGGATTAGTCTCTTGATTCAAAACCCTGATGTACGGCTTCTGCTTTCTTATGGTTACGCCAAATCGGTGATTTGGCCAGAAGAATCTGAATTTGTCACCAGCAGACTGTGGACATCTATTTTGAAGGCGGCAGAAGCAGAACGGCAGAAACAGGAGGTGGCTGAGAATGTCTGAGAAAGAGCGAAGTTTCATGTTCCTTGAAAGCTATCGTGATGGCATTGAGGGGTTGCGGGAACTGGGTGATGAAGAAGCGGCGATTGCGTTGGCTTGGGAACTGTTTCGATATGGGGTTTACGGGAAACGCAAGGACACCTTGAAAAATCCGATTGCAGAGGCGTTCATCCGGTCTGTGTGTCCATTGATTGATAAATCCGTGCAGAACGGTGAGGAACGTCTGGCACAAATCCAAGCGAATGACGAATATTATCGCCATTCTGCTGAACTTCAAACAAAGGATGACGAGGATGCGGATTGGTCTTGATTGCTGAGAAAAGACCTTATGAAAGAGCTTGATTTCTATTTCCGTTTCTCTTTTCATTCATCTTTTACTCCTACTTTTACTTCAATTCGTAAAAGTAGGAGAGACAAAAAGTAATAGCAACTTGTTCACGGGGGATACCGCTTCGCTATCCTGATTGCCAACCTTGGCAATCAGGATTACCCCCGCAAACAAGCTGCTCCATGAACACTTGAAAGGAATGAGATAATTGAGAGATTTTTTATTGAGAAAGAGTTGCTATGAATTCATCTTAGGGGTACGAGATACGCCTATCGGCCTTGCCGCCCTTGATGCAGTGTGTGCCTACGGAATCAATGAGAGCGTGGATTTTGAGCGCTATCATAACGCACCATACAGCCTATCAGAAAACGAGATAAATTGCTTGAAGCTGATTCTGCCGCAATATTTTGAGGAAATTGATAGAACCGATCAGCGTCACAAGAAAGCCGTGATAAACGGGAGAAACGGTGGCCTAAAAGGCGGGAAGTTTGGCGGCAGAGGAAATAAGAAATCAACTGGCAAGGCAAAAACTGAGTAATTGTCCTATAAAAATTATGGAGGGTTTGCTATGGCGAGAGTCATTACGCCGATGAAATATGGCGAGAGAAAGTGTGTATTTTATGAAGCAATGATGAATCAGGAATCCGAGATAGAAGATGCGTTCCGCAGAGTGTTTCAGAAATATCCAGAGTTTGCATGGAGCAAGGAGCAAATCATTATTGCCGAGTTGCAATATGCAAAGGGGAAATATGCGGAGACAGTTCGCCTGATGTTGCGCTATATTCTTCTTTCTCAGGAGTTGGAATATGGTTCTGTACTTCGTTGTTCCCTATTGCGGCAGATGGAGAATATGGTATCTTCCCTATATCGCAATAACCTGACTTCGGATGGGCGGTTTGCAAAGGCTCTGCTCCACTTGTTTGGGATTGATTATAGCGGTTCGCTTACCCGCAAGAGAATGAGTCTGTCCCAAATTCAGTATATGGGAAAGAAGCAAATGTACACCCTTGCAAAATGCGGTAATCGTGCTGCCTATGAGATTGTAGATGCGGGATATGTGATTGAGCCTAGCTGCTGTATTGTTTGAAAAAGTATACATTTGTAGACTACAGAATCCTATGGATTTTTGAGTTTATAAATGTCGGAAAATCAATATAAAAACGTTTGTAGAAGGGTCTGGACATTTCCAGAAAAGGCTGGTATCATCGCCCCGCTGAAAGGGGGAAATGCAAAAAATGGTATATGGATATCACAGAACATCGACAAAAGAGCAGCATCTTGACCGGGGAATTACCGAAATTCAAGAGTTTTGCAAAACCCGTAGCCTAGCGTTGGAACGAGTATATACCGACCAACAGACCGGTAAAAACTTCAACCGCCCCAGATATCAAGTTCTCAAAGAAGATGTTCTGCGAAGCGGAGACACTTTGATTGTGACGGAGTTGGACAGACTTGGCAGAAATAAGGCAGATACCATGCGAGAAATCCAGTATTTCAAGGACAACGGGATTCGTTTAATGGTATTGGAATTGCCTACCACGTTGATTGATTTATCCGCTATGGGTAACGAAATGGCTTCGTTAATGATGGAGTGCATAAACAATTTGATGGTTGAATTGTACGCTTCTATGGCACAAGCGGAAATTGAGAAAAAGGAGAAGCGGCAAAGAGAAGGTATTGCCGCGAAAAAGGCTCGTGGCGAATGGGACGATTATGGCAGACCCAGAGTGGCAAAACCACCCAACTGGAACGATGTAGTTTCAAAATGGAAAAATGGAGAGATTACAGCAGTCAAGGCTATGGAACTCCTTGGTTTGAAGAAAAGCACGTTTTACAAGCTTGTAAAACAGAATTGATGGTGGGGGTGAAGAAAAATGCTTGATGTTCTACTGGTTCAGCCTAATCGCATCCCTAAAGCGGTTCGCATCAAACACGATTTGAAAACCCTACAGCGGATGGTTGGCGGTACAATCGCCGCCATCTATCCGTTTGAAGACGCTGTAGCACTCATTGTGAATGACGAGGGAAAGCTACTGGGACTGCCGCTGAACCGTTCGCTGAGACTTCCCAGCGGCGAGATATATGATATTATCGCCGGAGATTTTCTTGTGGTTGGATTAGGGAAAGAGGACTTTACTTCCCTATCAGCGTCCTTGCAGAAAAAGTATATGGAACATTTCTATTACCCGGAAATGTTTATGATTCACGAAAACGCCATCATCTCATTTCCGATGGTAGCCGATGAAGGAGCGAAGTAAAAATGAATTATACGACAGATGTCATGCGTTATCATACACCACGGTATAGCCGTGATAAGCAATCGCAGAGAGTATTTACAGTCTTAAAAACGATGGAACAGCAGGAAAGCAATCCGAGTGAATCACTCCCTGTTGACAAAGGGAAAGGTAAAGCTGACAGTATCCCTATCCCCCTTAAAGTCACCCTGACCATTAAGGAAGCAGCAGCGTACTCAAGCATTGGAGTGAATAAACTGGAATCTTTGCTTCGGGAACCGGGGTGTCCCTTTGTCCTGTTTATCGGGACAAAGAAGCTGGTAAAACGAGAACCTTTTGAAGAGTTTCTTGCTCAAAAATATGCTTTATAACATTGGATTACTATTCGCAAAAACTAGTTGAGAATTGGAGCATACCGTGCTATACTATATCTGTATGCCCAGCTCTCTTTTTGAGAAAGGGCGAAAATACAAATGGCGAAAGACCTGAAAGGAAAAGAACTGGGTAAAGGTTTAGGACAGAGAAAAGATGACCTTTACTACGCCCGCTATACGACCAGTATGGGAAAGCGTTTGGAGAAATGTTTTCCTAAACTGGCAGATGCAAAGAACTGGCAGGAAGAACAGCATTGTCTTGACTTTGCACAGAAACATCATATCCAGATTGACGAACGGCAATTCCCCTCTCATGCCGGACAGCAGCCGAAAATCTATTCCGTTGATGACTGGTTCGACTACTGGCAAGAGCATTTGATCTGTGACTTGTCTCCGAACACAAGGCGGAACTATGCGGAACGATATCGGCGCAACATCCAGCCTGTCATGGGAAGTATGCCACTGACGAGCGTTGCACCCATGCACTGTAAGGAAGTTTTGAACCAGATGGAGGATTCCTATCAGGGTTCAACCATCCGGCAAGCTTATATTGCAATGGGGACAATGTTTCGTTCTGCTGTGATGAACCACCTGATTCCCACACATCCGATGGATGGAGTCCGATACACCAAGCCTATCAAAGCGGCAAGCGACATAAAGTTTTTGACCGTTGAAGAGCAAAAAGCCTTTCTGCAAACTGCAAAACGGTCACACAACTATCCGCAATACTTTCTGCTGTTGCAAACGGGATTGCGGACTGGTGAGATGATTGGCCTGACATGGGACTGCATTGACTGGGATAAGCACACCCTGACAGTGAACAAAACGCTGGAATTTCGGTACAAGCAGCAGTCCTGGAGAGCCGGGCCGCCTAAAACACAGCACAGCTATCGCACGATTCCTTTGACCGACCAAGCGTATCAGTTGCTCCGTACTCTTTACGAGACAAAAGAGTATCGTAAAGAAGCGCCTGAGTTAGACCAGACGTTGGAATACACCGACCGCATGAGCGGCACAAAGAAAACGATGAATTTGAAGGATTTGGTGTTCATCAACTACCGCACAGGAATGCCAGCCAAAAATTCTTCCTATGACACCCATCTGTACAAGCTGTGTGATGAAGCAGGAATCAAGCGATTTTGTATGCACGCTCTGCGTCATACATACGCCACCCGTGCCATTGAAAGCGGGATGCCGCCGAAGGTGTTGCAGAAGCTGTTGGGTCACGCTTCTTTGGCAATGACCACCGATAGATATTGCCATGTTACAGACGATTTTATGCTCTCTGGCGTGCAGCAATTTTCTGATGCTTCCAACGCTTTTATGGTGTAAAAAAGGTG
>JAUNWG010000090.1 GCA_030540435.1 Eubacteriales bacterium | reverse complement strand
CAGAGAATACAGTCAAAGCGGACAGAATATAATCCGCATCAATCAGTCTCATTTTCAGCCCTCCTTTTCCATCAACCGGCAGCGCCGTATCATCACGCGCAGCCACCGGTTATACTTTGCCCTGTTTTCACTTTCCCGCAACCATGTGCGGTATGTACTGCAATGCCGCCATTGATTTGCCCGGCATTCTTTCTTGCAGGCAGCACACGGGGAATCACGCATCATTTCTGCCACCCGCTAACTACATGATTGGTTAGTCGTCCGCGTCGGTTTCCGATCATGACACACTCGCGGATTTTGTTGCCGTAGGGCGCGGCTCGTTCTGTCAATGCAAAGCGGTTCTGAGGATGCACCGAAACAACAATGCCGTAGATTTCATTCCCGTAACAGTCTGTGCCGATAAGTATTTTTTGTCCTTTGTAGATCATGCGCTTTCCTCCAATCTCACTCAAACAGATTCTTTTCCTTTTCCCACGCATTAATCAGCTGCTGCCGTTCCCGTCTCGCCTGACCTCCGTCAACGATCAGCATGCTGTGTTCTGTGTAAAGCAACCGCATCGCGTGATACAGCTTCAAATCAGACAAGTCCCAATCGTTTGGAGCCGGGATGTTTCGGAACGCATAAGCCAAAATCAGCCGTGCATTATTCGCACCCATTACTTAGCTCCGTGACAGTGATGTAAATTCCCGGTACATCGTTCCAACGCTTCTGCACGCTCTCCACAGCTACTTGTGCATCGTCCTTCCAGAAGCCTACGGCTGTCATACAATCCTTGAGCAGCTTCTGCAGGTTGTCCGTGTCTGGCTTCGTGATCCGGTATTCTCCTGGCTGATGTGATTCGCCGCAGGGGAACAGCCATGTCGTTTTCAATCCGAGTGCGCCATCTAGCTTCCTCGCCGGCACATGCTTTGCCAGATGAGCTGTCAGCTTTGATCGTGCTGCCTTCAACTCTGGCGGATCGTACCGGAACGGCTTACCGTTTCGAATACCAGTCTTCTGCTCCTGATGGGTTACCGTCGGCGGATTCATCGGCATGAAAAATTCAATCGTCATCGTAATCGATTCCTTTCCAGCAACCTGCTTCACGGTCATACTTAATGACACCGTTATTCGTAGCCATATTAAAAATCTTCTGCATGATATCTGGCTGAGAAATCAACCATCTGGCAACTTCACTGTCACGAATATCAAATTTCTCGTGCTTACGATGACACATTGGCGGCATCTTCTTAGCGCAATTCAAAAAATCATAGTTCAGTTTTTTCATTGTACACATCCTTCTCGAAAATTTCTTTTGTCAAGGACAGGGGAAGGAGTTGTTGTGCGTCAGCTTCGCACAACTACTTTCCCCCTTGACCGTGAGGGAAAATGAAAAACTTATATGTAATATATATACAGTTTCCTTCCCTCGGAAAATCTCGATATTTTCTCGACTTTTTCCCTCTAGGGAAATTCTCGGGAAAGTATCGACTTTTTCCCTTTTCCTTTGAGGGAAATTCTCGGGAAAATTTCCCGACTTTTTCCCTATTGTTTTTCGGTTACAACTCCGGATTTAACTTCAAAACCGCCATGTTCTTTTAGCCGATTTCTGACAGTTTTTTCGCTTGTCCCCATGTATTCAGCTAGGTCTGTAACGGTCACTTCCTCGTTCATTCCACATGCTTCGAACGCTGTTTCTATAGAAGCTTTCCGATCTTTTTTTGCTTGCTCCGGAGACTTCTTTTTCGTAAAATTTTTCTTCCATGCTGGCTGTTCAGCTTCTGGCTGAATGTCCGCCAGAACGCCGCTGCTGTCCGGCTTGTGAATCGGATAATCAAACCAAATATTGACCGGTGGGAACTTTGGAAACTCTCGTAGTGTTCCCTCAATACGCCACGCAGAACGAGCGTTGACAGCCGCATCCGACCGCTCAATATCTCTTACCAGCTTGTTATACTCCCAATCACGTAAGAGCTTCTTGCAGACGTCTAGTGACGCCTTACGGCTGCACAGATCATCTTGCCCGACCTCGGATAGCATCCGTATCCGTTCCAGTTCTTTGCGGCACAATTCGCACGCTGCATTATTCTGCATCTGCTTGTGTAGATCGTCCGAAACTTCCAGCTCGATCAGATCGAGCAATGCATCCGGGTCACGGGCAAATACGCCGGAACCGGATGCGCGGTCCATAGACCGCTTGCCGCCTTGTGCGCCTTTTGAATGATGATGGCAATAGATCGTTGCGCACCCCAACTCAGTGCACACCTTATCGAATTGATTACAGAAGCGCGCCATCTGGTCCGCGCTGTTTTCGTCGCCGGTAATGACCTTGTAAATCGGGTCTATCACAATAGCAATGAAACCTTTGTTCTTTGCCCGACGAATCAGTTTCGGCGCAAGACTGTCCATCGGCACAGACTTGCCACGCAGATTCCACACGTGGATGTTATTCAAATTCTTCGGCTGAATACCGGCAGCTGTGTAGACATCCCGAAAACGGCGCAGACAGCTCGCCCTATCCAATTCCAGATTTACGTATAATACTTTCCCCTGTGCACACTGGAAGCCCAGCCACGGGGTCCCCTCTGCAATAGCGATACACAGCTCGATCAAGCTAAACGATTTTGCGGCTTTAGACGGGCCGGCCAGCAGCATCTTATGTCCCTGTCGCAGAACACCATGAATCAACGGCGGGGCCAGCTCCGGCAGATTGTCCCATACATCCGACAGCACTTCATCATCCGGCAGATTGTCATTGATGGACTCCATCCAATCCTTCCATTCCTGCCAGTCTGCTTTGCCGATATTGGTTGCAAGCAACTGCTGCCGGTTTCCGTTCCGTGTCACACCCGGCATACGAGACAGGCGTGACGGATTCTTGTTTTGCTGATCCACTTCCAACCCTCGCTGCTTACATATTTCATACAGATACTGCACGCGCTGTCGGTACTCGGCATAGCTTCCGGCATCAACATGTACAATCGCATGTACAGATTTCTTGCCAGAGCTGACCAAGCAGGCAACCGGTAATTCTAATTCACGAATCAGCTTTTCCTGTTGATCGATCGGCAATGTGTCAGATTCGACCAGCGCATACCGGTATTCGGTTACATTGTCGTTTTTGACGCCATTACCATCCAATGGATTGAAACGAATCCACGCGCCAGCCTCCGGCGTATAGTCACCAATTACGCTGCCAATATCATCGCCGCATTTGCTCAGCAAATCTATCAGCTGTCCGGCAGTACGGTCATAGCTTCCCTTCTTAGGCAGGTATCTGCCCTCGTCATTCTGCCAAACATCGGTTACGTATCCAACGTTGTCTGATGATTCAAACAGCGTCTGCAAATATGTAATCAACTGTTGCGCTGGATGCCAATTCGGTTGCTTGTTCGCATCGCACGTACCAATTTCCTCCGACCAGTCCAGTTCATAACTTGGCTGCTCCGGTTTCCAGCCGCGGTCAAGTGCCATCTGCACAATCGTGCCGGCGGTGATCGGCGCTGCAGAACCTTGAAAGCTCCGCCACTTTTTTTCACATTCTCCGGCATGATATCTGCCGTCGGCTTTGCTCCAATCGTCCCATACATTGACGTCGTATCCAGCCTGCTTTAAGCCCATGCCGACATTTATCCATTCCTGATACGATAGCTCCGCAGGATCAATGGCCTGCAATACAATATTCAGATCAAGTTCCTGCTCCATCATGTGTTATTACCTCTTTGTATTCTTTGGGATTCACTCCCCTTGGTATCCTCCAACCATTTCCCGCAATTCGGTCAATCATGGCTTTTGCAGTGTCAAACTGCCATGTACCGACATGCTGAAAACCTCTGCTTTCAAGGAATCGGATTTGTTTTGCTGTAGTAAGTCCCATCTGCCGACGCTTATCCAGACGGTCAAGCAGCTTTTGCGCCTTGCCTGCGCTGTCCACTTCATCCGGGAAAATCCCGTACTTTTCCAGCCGTTGCTTTTGCTTATCGGTCGCCGGTTCGATCTCCCAGCCAAAAGAAGGAACATAGCTGCTTAAATCTTCGGCCTGAATGCTCATCTCAAACTGTAGTGGATCAACTAGCTTCTTCTTTCTTTTCCGCATTTCTGCCAATTGCTTGGCAAGTGCTTCTTCCCGTTCTGCAACAATATCCTCGCTGGCCTGCTGTACAGCTTCCTCCAGGTCGACCGGAGCACCGGCATTTTCAATGTTCTCCGTCATCTTCCTTGCGACTTCTTCATTTTCGCAGATCAAGCTGGCCGGATGGCAAAGCTCATGCCGCTCCGTGTGCCACAGAAAGTCCAGCAGCAACAGGTGATCCTTGCCGGGATGCAGCCGGGTGCCGCGCCCAACCATTTGGCTGTACAAGCTGCGTACCTTCGTGGGCCGCAGCACAACCACACAATCCACTGACGGACAGTCCCAGCCCTCCGTCAGCAGCATAGAATTGCATAGGACATTATATTTGTCGTTGTCGAAGTCCTGTAGAATTTCCGCACGATCCTGACTATTTCCATTCACTTCGGCAGCGCAAAAACCGTGTTCGTTTAGAACATCACGGAACTTCTGAGAAGTCTTTACCAAAGGAAGAAAAACGACTGTCTTTCTGTTCTTGCAATAGCTTTCCATCTCTCTTGCTATCTGGTCCAGGTAAGGATCCAGCGCCGTACCCAGATCACCAGCTGAGAAATCTCCTGCCGACATACCTACCTGTGTCAAATCAACCTGCAGCGGGATAGTTTGTGCTTTGATCGGTGATAGATACCCTTCTTTGATTGCTTGCGGCAAGGTGTATTCATAAGCCAAGCTATCAAATACCTGTCCAAGATTCTTCATATCGCCTCTGTCCGGTGTCGCTGTAACGCCGAGTACAGCAGCGTCATGAAAATAATCCAGAATGCGCCGATAGCTGTCCGAAATGACATGATGTGCTTCATCAATAATAATTGTGTCAAAATAATCTTCGGGAAATTGTGACAGCCGCTTTTCACGCATCAGCGTTTGCACACTGCCGACCGTTACACGGTACCAGCTATTCAAACAACTTTGATCTGCTTTTTCAACAGAACACCTCAAACCAGTTGCTTTCAAAATTTTATCCGAAGCCTGTTCCAGTAGTTCACCTCGATGTGCAAGAATCAGAACTTTATCTCCTTCCCGTACGCAGTCTTCGGTAATCTTTGCAAAAACAATGGTCTTGCCGCAGCCAGTGGGAAGCACCAGCAACGTGCGCTGGTGCCCGTTTTCCCACTCGGTTTTTACTGCTGTTCTAGCTTCTTCCTGATATGGACGCAGATCCATCAAAAGTTACCCGGCGTCCATTTACGCTGCTGCGTCTGGTTAGTCACGGTTGCTTGTCCTTCGGGTTCAAGGAATTTATCAATACGATTCGTCTGACGTTCCTTGCCGTCTCTGCCTGTAAAATCTTCTACAATAATCTTGCAGCGTCCTGTGGCACCCAGCACCTTCCCCCAGTTCATACGCATTTTCTCTCCATGCTTGCGGAGACCAATGCTGGTAAAGAACTGACACAGCTTCCATTCCATCTTACTGTGCAAGATCAGATTCTCAATGATCGTGGTCTGATCGTCTACGCGAATTGTCAGGATGGCCATATTACACGGCGGCAGCTTGTCACTGCCCTTGGAACGTCCGCGCTCAAACTTTGTTACTACGAAATCATATTCGCCTTCATTCAGCAAGACAAAGTCATTGCCGTCATTTTCAATTTCTTCTTCCCAGTCCAACTCGCACCCTACTACTTCGTTTGCCATTGTCGTAATCCTCCTTAAAACGGTACATTGTCGCGATTGATGTTGATTTTTTCAAATACCTGATTCCATGCAGCAATCAAACAGCCCTGAATAAAGTCAGGATCATACGATGATACAGGCGTATCCATCGGATAATATCCCTGATCGTGGACAACCATTTGAAGCTCAGATTCATCCACGTTGTTTGCCCGCATCAAGTCAGCTAATTCCTGCGGAATGCCTTCTGGAATATATGGCTCACGCTGTCCTGGCGGAGCAAGCGACTTGTCAACGTCTGCTTCTGGCACGGCTTGTGCTTGCTGTGCTGTCTGTGCCTGATTGTCCATCATTTCAGTCATAGATACCTGCGGTGGCCTGCTTGCAAAGGTACGTTTCGGCGGCTCTGGCTGGTTCGGTGTTTTGGGCTGAGTGGATGTTTCTGTTTTGGGGACATCCGCAGGTGCTTCACCTTCGATAGCCGCACGGATAGATTCATACGTAAACGGAACTTCCTGTGACAAACCGTGCCGGTTCTTGGCATCCCAGCATGGATGATGGCTGGTATACATGGTGCGCTCCCCGCCTTGTGCCTTTACCTTTTTCTCATCCGTGCGCACAGTATACGTCTTATAGTTCGCAAACAAAACCATGTCTGCCCATTCCTTCAACAATGGTGCTGATTGCTTGGACAGCTTCAGTTCCCATCGGTCATATGCTCCCATTTCGTCCGGCTGCTCAAACTTACGCATCTTGGCATGGGCAGTAACCACTACGTTGATTCCACGATCAATCAGCTTGTCCAGCTGACGGAGCAGGCTTTGAAATTCTTCGGCAACATAGGTATATCCCTTGCCATAACCGAAGTCTTCAATTCCCGACTTTTTCGCGCGCTGGCAAATTGCACTGACGGCTTGTTGTTCCGCCCAGTCCGCCGTATCAATAACCAATGTCTTACAGCATCCCGGATTGTTGGCTACATAGTTCACTTCGTCCAGAATATCCTGCCAACTTTGCGGCGCAGGAAGCCGCGCAACATCCAGCAGCTTTGTGCCGCCTTCTGTGTCAATGAATACCGGATCAGGAAAACGAGAGGCAAACGTGCTTTTGCCAATTCCCTCTGGTCCATAGATAACAACCTTCTGAGCGCTGTGAATGCGCCCATATGTAATCTTCATCTGAATTATCTCCTTTACTTGATTTGCAGATTGCGGCAGTTTTCAATGTGCGCGCCGGAAATCTCTGTTCCGGCCTTAATTGCTGCCTTAATAGCCGTCTTATCCGGCTTCTCCTCCGTCTTGACCACAATGAACTTGCGCGGCAGCATATCGGGATCGTCCACAATCAGCTGCTCAGACTTGCGGAAACTCAGACGTGCCCGTGGGTCCTGAATCTTAGTCTTTCCGACTTCATCCATACAGCTCTCGATGTATTCCATGAAGCTCTCTCGCTTTTTCTCTGCGGCCTTGCGCCAATTCTTCAGGCGTTCTTCTTCAGTCTTGTACGCTTCAATCTCTGCATCAAGGCCCTTGATGTACAGTGCACAATTGATTGCCTTATCTTCAAAGCTCGAATCAAGAAAATCGACATCTGCAAAATTGGTGATCTCACCGGTGGCTTCGTCGATTTCGAGATTGTCAAACGCATCCCGATAACACTGGCTTAATTCATACAAAGATAATGTATTTGACATTTTGTACTCCTTTGGTGTATTATGATAGTGAATTATTTGTTTTGGCACTCAGTTGCGGTTGCCGCCGCGCTGGGTGCATTTTTCTTTTTATGGTAGCGTTCAAGCTGCCGTGCAAGGATTGCTTCTGTATTATTCGCATAATATGCGCGGCTTCTTGCCCGCTCTCGCTCTTTATGTTTTTGATAATACGCTTTTCTATACTTCCGTTCGCGTTCCTTGCGGGCTGCTTCAAATTCTGCGTCAATCTGTAGATCAAACGCCGCTAGATATAACAGTTCCAGCCCGGTGAAATGCGATATTGCCGCGTTCATTTGCTTTCCTCCACAAACGGAAACTGTATCGTTTCATCCTGTGTAAAATCATATGCAGTGCGCTTTGACTTCTTAGCTGCTTCCTGTTCTTCTAGCCGCGCTTCTGCTTCCTTTCGGCGGTTATACTTATTAACAGCCTTTTTGCATTTCTGCCAGCCGGAAAAGCTACCCAGCGGAAACGCCAGCACCGCGCCCATTAAGCCGCCCGCTAATGCGATTACAATGCTCTCTGTCATTTGTTTTCTTCCTCCCGAAGATCAATACGTACCCTTGCAAGCTGGGCAGCAAGCATATACGCCTTTGCATGTTTATTTTCGCCATGTGTTAGTTTGACTTTTTTCTCAAACTGATCGATATCACCATAGAAACAGCCAATTTTTACAGCGATTTTTAGCTCCTTAGTGCGGAAAAATGTAATCGTGTCGTTGCGAGAGCCGATAGGTGAGAT
>JAUNWG010000089.1 GCA_030540435.1 Eubacteriales bacterium | reverse complement strand
ATGTGTTCTTCCGATTCCGCCGGTTCCTACCAGTCCAATTCTCAGTTCACTCATTGCTATACCTTCCTTTTATATATTTTTAGGGATACTCCCTATAAAGTCCGCATCAACGATACCGGGCTCTTAAATCCTCTGAAAAAATTTCACACGCTTTCGCTGTTTGTGATCTCTGAAGCGGAGTGAAACAATTTCTTATATGAAAGAGATTTACGATACCGGGCTCTTAAATCCTTAAAATTTTTTGGCTCTCTCTATTTCAGTTAAAGCCAAACAAAAATCACCATCAAAAGTTGTAACGAAACCGGATTCCCTCTTAACGATACCGGGCTCTTTATTATGGTTTTATTATATACCCACTTGCCTTTTTTGTCTACCGTAATTTGTTACAACGATTATACAAATTATTTGTGTATTTTTTACAATCCCCCTTTCTTTGCATTTTACAGAAAAGGCCGCTCCGGCACCATCAGAGCGGCTCAATATCTGGAATGATTATAATATATCATTTATTTATAATATTCTCTTTCAAAAGTATCTCATTTTTTGTATAGAATATTTTTCTTTTCGGTTCATGCTCATAGATCAGATTCTGGAACAGCAGGCGCATGGCAAGCCGCCCCTGTTCTGCCAGATCGCCGCTGATGGTACAGGCAATTTCCCCATCACGTACGAGCGTCGCGATCTCCGGATATTTTTCATAGCACATGACTGTCAGCTTGCCCTGCATCCCTTTGTCCCGTATGGCACGGCAAATATCCGGCACACGCCCACAGGTGATAAACAGTGCATCCAGTTCCGGATGTCGCTCCAGCAGCCCTATTGTCTGCAAGTAAGCATCTTCAGAGGATTCTTTAATATCTACCGCTTCGGCAATTGAAATTCTGGAAAAATTCTCCCCAAGATACGCTTTAAACGCACACTCGCGCTGCTTTACGGCACGCATATTCTGGCTGGAAATAATGCCAAGGGTCCCGCCCTGCGGCATACACAGATCAAACATCCGTGCAGCGATCCGTCCGGCCTGCTCCATGTCCTGACCAACAAAACACAAATGCGGTGCATCTTCCAAATCGGAGTTTACCACAACCACTGGGATTTTGGCTTCCTGTAACGCTTTCATTGCCTCTATCACCACAGGAGCCTCAATTGGCAGCAAAACAATGCCGGAGACATCCGTGGTGCTTAATTTCCGCAGGCAGCGCGCCTGCCCTTCCGCATCCGAAAACGGCATTTCATAATACTCAACTTCAACATTAAAGCTGTTAAAATCCTGACGCACCAGTTCCATCCCTTGCTTTAATATCGGCTGTGCATCTACAGTCGGTAAGACAACAGCAACCTTCATTTTCTTTTTCTGATAATTCAGCGCCTTTGCAAGCGGATTGGATTCATACCCATACTCATCCAGTAGCCTGCGGATCTGTTGGCGCTTTGCTTCACTGACTCCGGGGCGATTGTGGATAACCTTGTCCACAGTTGACTTATGCACCCCCGCAAGCGCAGCAATCTGTTTTAATGTAATGCTCATAGTATTTCTTTTCTTTCCTTTATGGTTTTCCAGAGCCCGATGAAGTTCCGGAAGATACCGGGCTCTATCCTTTATTATATTCGCCTTCTGACTACATTTCAACTATTGCAGTATTGATGTCCATCCCCTCTTTGATGTCAAATAACAAAATGCCGTTTCCCCACACCAATGACGTGAAAAGCGGCATTTTCTACTTTTATGCAGCAACATTATAAATCGCTATATGTGCAATCTCCAGCAGGCAGTGCAGCTTCTCCAATCTCAGGACAATCCAATTGTATTTCTTCTTCCGTAATATCTTTTTCCAAGAAAAACATTCGGTCAACCAGATATCCAATAGAAAAGCCAACTGCAATGCCCACGATCTCAGACAAAGAACTGTCCAGCTGCAGTGCACCGTGTAAAATCATCCCAATTGCAAAGCCAATTGCAACACCAAGAAATTCGGAACGCGGAATGGTATTCCATGCTTTATCCTGTGTACTGTGAAATCCTTTTTTCATCTGATTCAGCCTCCTGCCTGAAACGGTCTGACGGATCAAAAATTTCTGTCGATTAGGGCGTATCTGAAAAGGGGATGCCGGAGATGGTTCCCATGCCATCTCCGGCAGGTGAATGTGATAAAAGCAATACTGCTTCTATTGAGTTGAGCTGCGGCAGGGTGAGGCCGCACAGTTATAAAAAGAGAGTAAACTTGAAACAAGAAAACAATCTTATTTCACTAAAATATATTCGGAAAGTAGGGAGAAGGACTCGGTGAATACATCCTTCTCCC
This sequence comes from Eubacteriales bacterium, assembly GCA_030540435.1. Classification (GTDB taxonomy): domain Bacteria; phylum Bacillota; class Clostridia; order Oscillospirales; family Butyricicoccaceae; genus Butyricicoccus_A. The sequence continues at coordinate 6,064 of JAUNWG010000089.1, read as the reverse complement.
ATAAGAAAGTAAGGAAATAAGCAAACTTACTTGCTGATAGTAGCCTTGAGTGCATCGATAGAGGTCTCCAGACCAGCCTCAACGCTCATGGTCAGGTCTTCCATCTCAAGCGATACATAGCCGTCGTAGCCCATCATATGGCATACAGAGAAGAATTCCTTCCACCACTTGAGGTCGCGGCCGCAGCCAACTGCTACGTAGTTCCAGGTGCGATCCTTGGAGCAGTCAACCGGCAGGTTCTCCAGCAGGCCGTCAACATCGACATTGTACTGCTCCGGACGTGCGTCCTTGCCGTGTACATAGAAGATCTTATCGCCCAATGCACGTGCAGCTGCAATCGGCTCTGCGCCCTGGATCATCAGATGGGACGGGTCAAGGTTCAGACCGAGTACATCGGAATCCTCGCCGACAACTTCACACAGCTTGTTGAATGTGCGGACATTGTGAACCAGTGCGCCCGGGAACTCCTCAATTGCGATCTTCTTGACGCCGGCTTCCTTTGCAATGCGGCAGGTTTCCTTCCACCACTCTGCTGCAACTTCCCACTGGTACTTCACGCCTTCTGCCATGTAGTTGAAGCCGTCATACTCCGGCCAGGATACGGTGGATACGAACCAGTTCGGGGTCTTGTCGCCCGGTGCGCCTGCCGGCAGGCCGGACATGGTAACAACGGTGTCAACGCCCATCTTGCCAGCCAGAACCATGGTATCACGCATGGTCTTGGAATGTGCATGGCCCATTGGGGTGTCAATCAGCGGGTTGCCGGAGCAGTTCAGTGCGGAAATTGCCAGACCGCGCTTCTCGATCTCAGCGAGGAATGCTTCGCGCTTTGCGTCGTCCTTGATGTAGTCCTCAGCACACTCGATGAAGTTGCAGCCGCCCCAGCCGCCAGCGGTCATTTCAATTGCATCAAGGCCGTATGCTACAACCTTGTCCAGCATTTCAGTAAAAGGAATCTTGCCGAATACGTCGGTGCAGATAGAAAGTTTCATTTTTAAGTTCCTCCTGTAAATTATAAATCTGTGTTACCGGCAGCAGTCCGGGTACGCCCCGTTCCAGCTGATATATTTTTATCATCCCCACACCCCCGGCGGGGTGCAGGGAATGAAACAATAAAGTTGAAGATCTTTTCGCCGTTTTGAATTACATGTAATCAGCTACGTTATCAGCGATGACAGACTGGTAGTCAACCATGATCTCATTGATGCCCTCATAGGACTCGGATGCTGTACCTACCTCATCATAGCCCTTGCCATCTGCGAGGAATTCATTCAGTGCGTCAAGGCATGCAGCGCCCTGGCCCGGTGCATCCTGCAGTACAGTCTGTACCATGTTGCCGTCAACGATTGCCTGCAGTGCATCAGCAGTTCCGTCGATACCAGAAACAAATACTTCGGTGTTGCCCTTCAGAATGCCTGCGCCCTTCAGGGATTCCATCGCACCCAGTGCCATCTGGTCATTTGCAGCGATAATTGCCTGGAATTCCGGTGTTCCGTTCTTTACATACTTCTGGATCCAAGCGTCAGTCTTTTCCATCGCGTCAGTCTTTACATAGTCAGCGTCCTGAGAATCGAGGCACTGGCTATCCCAGTTAAAGCCCATCTTCTCCAATGCTTCCATCGTACCCTGCTTACGCAGTGCAGCGTGGTCCAGACCGTTGGTGCCTTCCAGATACAGAATCTTTGCCTTGTCGATACCTACGCTCTCATCCAGCAGCTGGCCAACATATTCGCCCTGCAGATAGCCGGAATTATAATGCGGAGAACCGATGAACAGGTAATCACACTCAGACGGGTCACACGCATTGCCGATCAGGATGCACGGAACATCAGCCGAATTACAAGCCTTTACCGCCGGTACGATGCCATCTGCATCACACGGAACGATAACAACTGCATCAACGCCCTGTGCAATGAAAGTATTTACCTGGTCGATCTGCTTCTGCACGTCGTTGTTGCCGTCGGTGAAGGAAATGCTGTAATTGCCGTCAGCCTCCAGAGCTGCCTGCACAGCTTCCTTACGGGAAGAACAGAACACGTCGGTATCGGCCAGATTGACATAACCGATCTTATACTGTCCGTCGCCGCCATTGGATGGAGCGGAACCATTCGAAGCGGTATTGGAGCCACAGCCTGCCAGCATGCCGACTGCCATAACACCTGTCATCAGCACACCTGCTAATCTTTTCCAAGTTTTCATTTGAGTTTCCTCCTCTTTTATTTTTCCCGGAGGGAATGCTCCCTTCCGAGATCGTTACAATTGTAATCCGTTTTCAATTAACGTGCCTTCTTTGCGGAGTTCTTGGTAACTACGTCAATGATAACGGCTGCCACGATGATAAGACCCTTGACGATCTTCTGAATGTTGGAGTCAACACCAAGCAGCGTCAGAATATTGTTGATAATACCTACAATGATTGCACCGAAAATCGTACCAACCAGTGTACCGGAACCACCGGACATCGAGGTACCGCCTACTACGACCGCCGTGATCGCATCCATCTCAAAGGTCAGACCTGCACCCGGAACACCAGAGTTCATACGAGCCATCAGGATCAGAGATGCAATACCGGTCAGAACACCGTCAAGCAGATAAGCCTTGAATACAACCTTGTTCGGATTGATACCGGAAGCCTCAGCAGCCTTGGCATTGCCGCCTACTGCATAAATATAACGGCCGAACGGCGTCTTATTCAGGATAATGTAGCAAGCGATGAAGCAAATAATCAGAATGATGATCGCCATCGGGATCGGGCCAACATAGCCCTGACCGAGGAAGGTAAAGGACTTGGTCAGACCGGAAATCGTCTGGCCGCCGGTAACCTTTACAGCAGCGCCGCGGGCTGCTTCTGTCAGCGCCAGCGTTACGATAAATGCCGGAATGGAGAACTTAGTGATAACAAAGCCGCAGAGTGCACCAAATACAATGCCGAGCAGCAGCGCTGCAGCGATTGCCAGAAGAACCGAACCGGTTGCTACGTCAACCATGCAGGCAACACAGCCGATGAATGCGAGCTCTGAGCCATATGCAATGTTGATGTGTCCCAGAATGATAACGAATGTTGCACCAAGTGCCAATGTGGTCGTGCAGGCGATCGCCAGCAGAATATTGGTCAGGTTGTATGCGCTCAGGAAGCCCGGAACAGCTACCGCAGAGATCACAAACAATGCAACCATTATGATAATAATGCCAAATTTGCCATAAAACTGACCGAAGTTAAACTTCTTCTTCTCTTCCGTTTTTACGCTCATTGTTTTACTACTCCCTTCGTTGCCAATGCCATGATGTTTTCCTGTGTTGCCTCGTCACGGTTCAGAATACCCTGAATAATGCCCTCCTGCATAACAACAATGCGGTCCGACATACCCAGAACCTCCGGCAGCTCAGAGGAAATCATGATGATGCCCATACCCTGGCGGGCAAACTCTGTCATCAGCTTGTGAATCTCAGACTTTGCGCCTACGTCAATGCCGCGGGTCGGTTCGTCCAGAATCATAACCTGTACATCGCCTACCAGCCATTTTGCCAAAACGACCTTCTGCTGGTTGCCGCCGGACAGCGTACCTGCTTCTACATCTTCATTCGCAATTTTGATCTGAAGCAGCTTGCGCATCTCTTCGACATCCTTGGAGATCGCCTGATCATCAATCAGGCCCTTGGTATACTTATTCAGGTTGACAAGGGATACGTTGTGGTGAATGCTGCGTCCCAGAACCAGCCCATACTGTCTGCGGTCTTCATTTACCATCGCAAAACCATGCTTGATTGCGTCACGGGTATCCTTGTTTTTAATCTCTGCACCGTTCAGGAACATAACGCCGGAGGAAATCGGATCGAGTCCGAAGATTGCTCTCATCAACTCGCTTCGGCCTGCGCCTACCAGCCCGGCAAATCCAAGGATCTCACCGGCACGCAGCTGGAAATTGATGTTACGGAAACGTCCGCCATCTTCCTTGTTCTGTGTCAGGTCCTTTACCTCGAAAATAACATCGCCAATCGGGACTGTGGTGTCCTTCGGGAATACATTGGTGATTTCACGTCCTACCATACGTGCAACCAGTTTGTCCGGGTTATAATCGCTCGCCGGACCGCTCTCGATCCACTTGCCGTCACGGATGATGGTGATTTCATCTGCGATTTTGAAGATCTCATCCATCTTATGCGTGATGTACAGGATCGCTACACCCTGCGCCTTGAGTGCGAAAATCTGCTTGAACAGTACTGCAATTTCTTCATCACCGATTGCCGAGGACGGCTCATCCATGATGATGACCGAGGCATTACAGGAAATTGCCTTTGTGATTTCTACCAGCTGATGTCCGGCAATCGAAAGCTCATACATCTTCTGGCGTGCATCATACGGTATCTCCAGCTTATCGAGCAAATCCTGCGTGTCCTTGTACATCTTGGCGTAATCGACAAACGCGCCCTTCTTCGGTTCTCTGCCCAGCCAGATGTTCTCCGCAATGGTCATTTCCAGAACCGGATTCAGCTCCTGATAAATCATTGCGATGCCCATATTCAGGGAGTCCTGAACGGTACGTGCGCCGACCAGCTTGCCTTTGTAGTACATTTCGCCTGCGTCTGCAACATATGTACCGTTGATGATCTTCATCAGCGTGGATTTACCCGCGCCGTTTTCGCCGCATATAATATGCACTTTGCCGGGACGGACCTTCAGGTTTACACCATCCAGTGCACGGACGCCAGGGAATTCCTTGACGACGCCTTTCATCTCGAGAACATACTCTGTGTTACTCATAGGCTTACTACCTCCTTCTTTCTCTTTTTTCTTTATTGATCCAGATTCTCTTCAACCTGTAAACAATACAAATGATCGTTCTTTTTTACAACATTTCTGCTTGCTTTGTGCCCCTGCGGAGCTGCTGCATTTACAGCAGCTCCTTCAAAACAATATTAATGTCTGTAAAAATATTGGTTTCCGGTTTTCTTCCGTTCAGCAGGAACTGCATCAGGTTTTGTACCGCCAGCCTTCCCTGCCGTTCGATCTCACTGTCAATGGTTAAGGTAATGCAGTCATCCTTTATCAATTCGATAATTTTAGGATAGCTTTCATATCCAATAACCTTGATCCTTCCGGCTTTTCCAACTCGTGCAACGGTTTCTGCAACCTCTGCTACGCCGCCGCAGGTAATATAGATACCATCCAGTTCCGGTTCCTTTTCCAGAAGCTCCATCGTTTTCTGGCGGGTCATTTCCATATTTTCCATGCTTTCAATGCAGTCTGTTATGATGATGTTCGGATATTTTTCACGGACATATCGGATAAAGCTTTCTTCGCGAATCTTGACGTAATAATTGTTGTTTTCCTCTGCCACTGCGCTGGTAACAACAGCGATCTGCCCTTTTTTTCCAAGACATTCCGCCATCAGCCTGCCGGCGACTCTACTTGCCTTGGCTCCATCCTGCCCAACAAAGCACATGCGCGGGACACCTTCCAAGTCTGCGTTAACAGTCACAACCGGAATCTCCTGTTCCGCCGCTTCCGTCACTGCGTTTCGCACTTCCTCTGTATTGATCGGGCTCAGGATAATACCATCAAACTTTTCCGCAGTCATTTTCCGGATCGTGTCCGCCATTTTATCAGCTTCCCATGTCCTGACTGTGACAAACCTTGTCTTGATGTTAAAATCCTTATACGCTTTCAATCCCCGCAGAACGCCGCCCTGCAGCACTGTCAGCGCATCTACCTGTACCAGAACAATGCCGATATTCCACTGCCTTTTCCGGTACTGAAGCGCTTGTGCGGCTCGGTTTGGCTGATAATCATATTCTTCCAGCAGCTTTTGAATTTTCTTCCGAACTGGTTCGCTGACCCCTGGCCGGTTGTGCAAAACCTTATCCACTGTAGATTTATGTACACCAGCCATATCAGCGATCTGCTGCATTGTCACCATATTTGCCCTCCTTTTCCTGCCTGGGACGGTCAGCTGATCGTTTCCAATACACTGCCGTCCCATATTGGAAAAGTGCGTTTCGGAAAGTCAGTTAAGCCTTGTACAGCTCCGGCATTTCATCATAAACAACCGGGACAATCGTCTGT
>JAUNWG010000088.1 GCA_030540435.1 Eubacteriales bacterium | reverse complement strand
CTGTAACTGTTTAAATTCCATATCTGACATCTCCTTTATGAAGAGTTTATCACATATTTATTTGATTATCAAATAAGAACATCGGATATATTAATAAATAATATTGGAGAACAAAATATAGTGATGCTATACTTATTATGTGAGCTGTCAAAAATAGAGAGCTTATACAACAATACACAGAAATACGATGAAAAAAGGAGAAAATCATGGCGAATTACGTAGAAATGTGGAAAGAGCTTGGCATGGACCTAGAAACACATGACCAACTATGTCAGGTGCTTCCAACGGCATTTGGTGATACCTATCTCTCGCAGGAAAACCGTCCGGAAGGGATGGATTTCTGGGATATGGTAGTTGCAGATATTCATGGCATCCGCCCAGCAGAACTGATTGAAGCACAGAAAAATGGCCAGAAAATATTTGGTACTTTCTGTGTTTATGTGCCGGATGAAGTTGTGATTGCTGCAAATGGTATTGTAACCGGTCTTTGCGGTGGTTCTCAGTTTTGGGTTCCGGATGGAGAAAAGGTTCTTCCCAAGAGCACATGTCCATTGATCAAAGCATCTGTTGGTGCGAGACTGGGACGCACCTGTCCGTTCTTCCGCATTGCAGATATGTATGTTGGCGAAACCACCTGTGATGGCAAGAAAAAGGCATGGGAGATCCTAGGCAAAGATATTCCGATGCATATTATGGATGTACCGCAGATGAAGCGCTCAAAAGACATTGAAAAATGGGCAGAGGAAATCAAAGAATTTGCTGTTGTTGTCGAGGAATTTACCGGAAACAAGATCACACCCGAAAAGTTGCAGCAGGCAATTCATATCATCAACGAAAAACGTAAGGCAATGGCTCGTGTTTATAATGCAAGAAAGGCAGAAAATCTTCCAATCAGCGGTAAGGATGTTCTGCTGATGACACAGATTGCTTTCTTTGATGATCCGGAACGCTGTGCACAGATGGCAAATCGACTGGCCGACGAACTAGAGCAGCGAATCAGTGATGGCGTTTCTGTATTCCCGGAAGGAACAAAGCGTATTATGATTACCGGCACGCCGATGGCAATCCCGAACTGGAAGCTGCATCATATCATTGAAACCAGCGGTGCGGCTGTTGTCTGTGAAGAAAGCTGTACCGGCACACGTTATTTCGAGAATCTTGTAGATGAAACAAAGAAAACACTGGAAGAGCAGTATATGGCACTTGCTGAGCGGTATATGGGTATCAATTGTGCCTGCTTTACTCCAAACAACGGACGTATTGAGGATATCCTTCGTCTGGCAAAGGAATACAATGTTGACGGCGTGATCGATGTTAATCTGAAATTCTGTTGCCTATATGATACAGAAGGTTACACAGTAGAAAATGCACTGAAGGAAAATGGTATTCCTGTATTGGGTATTGAAACCGACTATACCGATGCGGATGCAGAACAGCTGCGTACTAGAATTGAAGCCTTTGTAGAAATGCTTGGCTGATATGAAGCAGCGAGAAATCAATTATTATATTCTGTTTGAAAATTACACGCAAGGTATGATGCTGCAGAAGCTCCTGCGGGAGGAAAAAATTCCTTCCCGTATTGCACCAGCTCCCCGTTCTATTCAGGGGGAGCTGGGCTGCGGTATGTCGATCTTACTACAGGAAGAACATGTGGAAGCTGCAAAAAGGTGTATACAAAAGTACAATGCGGTTTATTACGATATCGTGGCGCTCCCGTGCCAGATCAATCCACGCAGAGATAAATATTGTTAGCAGGTGAAAGTATTGGTATTTATAGGAATTGATATTGGATCGACCTGTGCCAAAACAGTCGTCATGGATGAGACACTGCAGATTCTGTATCAATCTATCCAACCGACTGGATGGAGCAGCGTTGACACAGCGGAGGCAATCCGACAGAATTTGCTTGCGCAAGGCTTTGAAATGGACAATTCCAGATGTGTTGCGACTGGCTATGGCAGGATTTCCGTTCCATATGCTGATAAAACGATCACAGAGATCACCTGTCATGCCAGAGGCGCAGTTTGGCTGTATCAGTGTCAGGATATGGCAGTCATTGACATCGGCGGGCAGGATACCAAAATTATCCTGATGGAAGCAGGCATGGTGAAAGATTTTACTATGAATGATAAATGCTCTGCAGGGACTGGACGTTTTCTGGAAGTCATGGCAAATACGATGGCAGTAAAGCCGGGAGAACTGTGCGAACTTGCCAGATATGGTAAAAATGTATCCATCAGTTCTATGTGCACAGTATTTGCGGAATCCGAGGTGATCAGCCTGATTGGACGCGGAGAAAAAAAGGAAAACATTGCATTCGCTGTTGTAAATTCTATTGTAGATAAAGTCGTTTCTCAGTGCAGCAAGCTGAATATTGCAGAAAAAAATGTTTTTCTGACCGGCGGTCTCTGTGAGTGTGACTTTCTGAAAGAGGTTTTGACACAGAAACTGCACAAACAGGTCACAGCACAGCCGGACAGCCGGTATGCCGGCGCAATTGGTGCAGCCATCAGCAGCATGAAGCTGAAAAGAGATTGAATCGTTAAAAAGTACGAAGCCCCTAATCTGTTGTGTGCAGATCAGGGGCTTTTTCTATCGCTTGCATGACCAAGTCAAATGAAACAATATCGTCATCAAATCATATAATCATCACTTGAGCTGTTGCGGAATACAATCCTGCGGAAGGTTTCAAAATGCAGCCAGTGATTCAATCTTTTCTCATCCTGCGCCGCATGTGTATCGTATACAGCGATAAACTTTTTCAGTTCCTCTTGGGTGGGTACGCAGATCGCATTGCCGCGCTCATCCACGATTGGAAGCCCGCTGGTCTGATACTGTTCCAGCGGTAGAATTGCAGTGAAAATGCTGTTGCGGATACGGATCACTTTGCGCTCTGAAAGGGATACAATATCAAAATCTTCTGGATAGTGATAGCCCGTACCGCGCAGCGGCAGCGCATCTCCTACTTCAAAACGAACACCTTCCGGATCATAGCTGCCAATTAATCCAGATTCCAGCTGGACATATACTGTCTCAAACAGATGTGTATTGACCGTCTGGCCATCACTCTGAAACTGTACAGTGCGTCCGATATCGGTATCATGCACAATGGCTTCCACAACGCCGCATGCCGAAGTCATATTTGTGACACGGTCGATCAGCAGGACTTCACCCAGCGCTTTATGCCGTGCAAAGGTATCGATCGGGATGTCCTCATCCACCGTAATGTCGCAATACGCGATCTCATTCTTTTTCAAGCTAAACGCATTTACATGTTCTCCCGTATTGACATCCGTCTTATATCGGATCGCGCGGACGGTACCGGTAATTAGCCGCGTACCAACCTTCATGAAGTACTCCTTGCCTTCTGTCAACTGGCTGTCGTCCATCCACAGCAGTGTTGCTTGGAATGCCTTTGCAGAGGAAATGTTGTTCCCACGTGTCAGCACGCGCCCACGGGATACATCAATTTCACGGTCCAACTGGATCGTGACCGGCTGACCGGCGCGGGCACGGTCTACCTGCTTATCTCCGACCAAAATCGCTTTGACACCTGCTGTTTCTTCACTCGGCTGGACGGTAATGGTATCACCGACAGCGATCTCACCCGACTCAATTTGTCCTTGGAAGCCGCGGAATGTATGATTTGGACGGCATACACGCTGTACCGGCATGTAAAAGCCTTCCTCGTTCTGTGTATCGTCAATATCTACCGTCTCCAGATAATGCAGTAGGGTCGTGCCAGTATACCACGGCATATGTTCGGAATACTCTGTCAAGTTATCGCCCGCTGTCGCAGAAACCGGAATGATCTGCACACTGTACAGCTTCAATTCCTCGGCAAGCGCCCGAATGTCCGCTTCGATTTCACGATACCGCGCTTCACTGTAATGTACCAAGTCCATCTTATTCAGCGCAAATACAAAATATCGAATGCCCATCAGCGCACAAATACGCGCATGTCTACGGGTCTGCACCAGCACACCCTGCGATGCATCGATCAGAATGATCGCTAAATCGGCAAAGGATGCGCCGACCGCCATATTTCTGGTATATTCTTCATGTCCCGGCGTGTCCGCTACGATAAAGCTGCGGTTATCCGTAGTGAAATAGCGATATGCTACATCAATCGTGATACCCTGCTCCCGCTCTGCCATCAGGCCATCCAGCAGCAAGGAATAGTCAATGTCGCCGCCGCGGCTGCCAACCTTGCTCTCCAGCTCCAATGCCTGTTCCTGATCGGTATACAGCTTCTTTGTATCATATAAAATATGCCCGATCAGTGTGGATTTGCCATCATCCACACTGCCGCATGTAATAAATTTCAATAGATTCTTCATCAGAAATACCCTTCTCTCTTTCTGCGCTCCATGCTTCCGGCAGCCTCCTTGTCGATCACACGGCTTGTGCGTTCTGATGTCACTGCTGCCAGCGTTTCTGCAATGACTTCATCCAATGTTGTCGCTGTGGATTCCACACCGCCGGTCAGCGGGTAGCAGCCCAATGTGCGGAAGCGCACGTTTTTCATCTGCGGCACTTCGCCCGGATGCAAGCGCATCCGCTCGTCGTCCACCATAATGAGATTTCCGTCGCGCTCCACGACAGGACGTTCTGCTGCAAAGTACAGCGGAACAATGTCGATATTTTCCCGCTGGATATACTGCCAGATGTCTTTTTCTGTCCAGTTGGACAGCGGAAATACGCGGATGCTTTCGCCCTTATGGATCTTGGTGTTGTACAGCTTCCACATTTCCGGGCGCTGGTTTTTCGGGTCCCATGCCTGCGCTTCATTGCGGAAGGAAAAGATGCGCTCCTTCGCACGGGATTTTTCTTCGTCTCGACGTCCGCCGCCAAAGGCTGCTGTAAAGCCGTATTTCTTCAAAGCCTGTTTCAGTGCCTGTGTTTTCATAATATCGGTATATGCCGAACCGTGGTCAAATGGATTGATGTTCTGTGCCTTGCCCTCCGGGTTGGTATATACCAGCATTTCAATGCCAAGCTCCTTTGCCTTGCGGTCACGGAATTCGATCATTTCTTTAAACTTCCATGTGGTATCCACGTGAAGGAACGGAAATGGCGGTTTTTCCGGGTAAAATGCCTTCATTGCCAGATGCAGCATTACAGAGCTGTCCTTGCCGATCGAATACAGCATAACCGGGCGCTCACATTCCGCTGCGACCTCGCGCATAATATAAATCGCCTCTGCTTCTAATTGATCGAGGTGGGAAAATTCACTCATATTTTTCATCTCCAAACGTCAGATATTTCGTTAATATTGATTTGCATCCCTGCTGTCTACCGTGATGATTTCTTCTGTTCCATCCGGCCTGTTTACCGTCCAGTGAAGCAAATTTTCTTGTTTTCTTACGGTCATCTGGCTTCCTGCACCACCGATGTCTGCGCCGAGATACAGGGATATGGCATGTACTGGGCATTGCTTTACGCAGGACACGCAGCCCCAACATTCCATTGGATAGCGCATGAATGCTTTGTGTTCCTTTGTATGGATCAATGTTCCCGGACAGATTTCCACGCACTGTCCGCAGCCGATGCATTTTTCTCTGTCAATGCGTATGCTCATATGCTTCATACCTCCCAGTCAGCTCGCGGTGCAGCATATGGATCTCCCCGTTTTCATAGCGGGAATTGACATAATGCAGCCAGCTGTCATCCGCTTCCGGATGATCCAGATTTTCCGCAAAGCAGTGCCAGCGGGTTTCCTTGCGCTCTGCAAGATGGGCAATAACCACACGACATACCAGCAGCCGTTCTTTTAGCTCAAACAGCCGTGTCAGCTCCTGCATATCAGAAACCGGTATGTTTTTGCTGAGTGCAATCAGCCGCCGGATCTTTTGATCTGCAATATCCAGACCGGATTCAGTAAATCCATAATCCGTACTGATGCCGCCTGCATATCGATCCATAACACCCTGCATGGCTTCCTCCAGCTGTTCTGTAGTAAACAATGATGTATTCGTAAAGTAGTGCCGAATAACCGTTTCCTGTCGTTTCACATAATTGTCTGGTATTTCCTCCAGCTTACAATTTACATATTTTACGGCAGCTTCTGCTGCGATTTCCCCTTCAGCAAGTGCACCTGTGACATATTTTTGTGGGCTGCCGCCTGCCACATCCCCCGCGGCAAACAGGCCGTCGATTGTTGACATGCGATTGCTGTCCACCCAGTATCCACTTGCTGTATGCCCGCCGATAATATATGGTTCTGTACCTTCGATTTCGACGTTTTCTTCATCAGGTGAGCTGCCGTTTTCCAGCCATTTCAATGTCTGGGATGGCGCCATATTCAGATAGGCACGTTTCAGGCTGTCTGCCTGCTCTGTGGTAATGCCCTTTGTCCGCAGATAGCATGGCCCACGCCCTTCCCTGTTTTCCATAACAGTTCCGTAAACGCGCTGAGAAGTCGTCAGACCATATTTCTGCTCATAGACTTCGCCGTTGGCATTCACCTGCTTTGCGCCGACGCCTTGTGCCAGCGTACCAGTCGGGGCGATGGTATCCTTACAGCGCAGTGCAATAAACCGCATTTCAAAGGTCGTCATTTCTGCGCCAGCGCGGATGCCCATGGCATAGCCTGCACCGGTGTTAAACGGCGGGTACCACATTTTGTGTCGGGAAAATCCCGGATTATTCGGTCGATACAAACCAGCTGCGCCGCCTGTCGCACAAATACATGCCTTGCAACGAATGACATATAGCTTTTCTTCCAGCACGGCATTGGCAAACACGCCGATGATTCTGTTATCCTTGATAATATAATCCACTGCATTCACATGGTTCATGACCGTTACATTCGGACATTCTGCTACAGCCTGTGCGAGAATCGGCTTGATATTCTCGCCATTTATTTTGATGTTCCGGTTGCCACGGGTGACATAATTCCCTTCTGCATCTTTAAGAATGACCAGTCCGAACTGTTCCAAATGCTGTGTCACTTTGTTTAACCGCTTGCTCATACTAAGAAGCAGATCTTCACGCACAATGCCATGTGCATCCTTTTTCGCATAATCTACATAGAATTCCGGCGTCTTTCCTGGTACAATGTAGGCGTTCAAGGCATTTACGCCTGCGGCAAGGCAGCCGCTCCGTGTGATATTTGCCTTTTCCAGTATCAATACCTTTGCTTCCGGCGCCTTTTCGTGTAACGTAATGGCAGCATAGCAGCCGGCCGCGCCACCGCCAAGAATCAGAATATCTGTTTCCAGCTGTATTGTTTCCACAGGCATTCACCCCTCTTGTAAAATAAATTTAAATGATAACCGAGTCTGGATGGGCCAGCGCATTGTTTTCGATCACATACGCTTTTTTATCGTCAAACGCATAGACACGATAGATAAACACATTCACCTTTTCCCCGACTTCAACCGGCGCATCATCCAGTAAACGATTTGCTGTGATAACGGTATCCTTTACACGTATTGTTAGTTCGATCTCGCTTCCACGGAAGGCGGATTGTTCTACAACGCCTTCCTCCGTATGGATCGGGTAGCGAACAAATTCTTCCTTTTTCGTTACACTGACATATTCCGGACGAACAACTGCATGTGTTGCCGTATGGTCTACATGCTCGAAGCCTGCAAACCGTTGGAAATTTTCAACAATAGAGGATTGCCCGATAAACTGTGCAACAAATGGCGTGACCGGCTGCTTATAGATATCCTTTGGCGTACCGATCTGTTCGATCCTCCCCTCATTGGTAATGATGATCTCATCCGCGACCTCAATGGCTTCATCCTGATCGTGTGTGACAAAGATGCTCGTCACGCCGACAGAGGAGATCATCTCTCTCAGCCAGCTTCGCAGTTCCTGCCGCACCTTTGCATCAACTGCGGCAAACGGTTCATCCAACAGAAGCAGCTGCGGCTGCGGCGCCAATGCACGGGCAAAGGCAATACGCTGGCGCTGTCCGCCGGAGAGCTGATTTGGATATCGCTTTTCCAGCCCAGTCAAGCCGACAAGCTCTAACATCTCAGAGACGCGTTCTCTGATTTTTTCCTTTGGCCATTTTTGCACCTTTAGCCCAAAGGCTACGTTTTCGTAGACTGTCAGATAGCGAAACAGTGCATAACTCTGAAACACAAAACCGATGCCGCGTTTGCTCGCCGGCACATCGTTGACCACCTGTCCGTCAATGATGATATCGCCGGAATCGGCTGTCTCCAGTCCGGCAAGCATACGGAGGATGGTCGTCTTACCGCTGCCGCTCGGGCCAAGCAGGCCAATGAGTTTGCCCTTTTCTATACCAAAATTGATGTTCTTGGATGCCTGAAAGCTGCCGAAGCTCTTAGTGACATCCCGCATCTCAACGTAATATGTGTGCTCCATTTGTTACTCCTCATTTTTCTTTCCGCAG
>JAUNWG010000087.1 GCA_030540435.1 Eubacteriales bacterium | reverse complement strand
TGATGATTGAAATAGTCCTGCACATCTTCTATCACAATTCCTGTGGCCTTTTCGATAACCAAATCGGAATATAAAATTGCATCTGGATGTAGTCTTGGTTGTACTTTAAACAGTTCTATAAAAGACCAGATCAACCATATGACAGCGAATATCAACGTACACGGAATCGTACCCACTATAGCAATGCCAATACCACCCAAGATACTTCCAAACACGCCAGCCTTTTCTTCTTTTTTTAACGGCTTATCGCGTTCAGCTATTCTATCCTTCCAATATCGCACACCCTTTTCACATTCATATACTGCATCTTGCTGCTTCAGATAATTCTTCAACCACTGAATTGTTTCTTTCTTTGTCATAGTATTCTCCCCTTCTTTCTTCATTCGCCAATTTTTCCATTGTCAATCTTCAACTAATAATATTATTGTACATTCAATAGTTGATGTTTGTCAATGTAATTGTTGTATAAACTAAGCGTAGGAGGCTGAGTTTATGCAGAAGAAAAAGGAAATTAACATTGAAGTCGGACATCGGATTCAAATGGTGCGGGAAAAATGTGGATATACACAAGAGCAATTTGCAGAAGCCTTAGATGTCAGTGTTCAGCACATTTCAAATATAGAGCGCGGCGTTACAGGCGTATCCCTGACAACACTGAAAAAGACATGTGAAATTCTAAATACTTCCGCTGACTATCTCTTACTTGGAAAAGGTTATGCCGGTGAAAGCAATCTGCTGACACAGCAGCTTCATACACTTCCCACAGAGCAAGCTATTTTAGTAGAACGCGGTATTTCCCAGCTCCTACAGGCGCTCGAACTTGCAAATCAAAAAGACGATTAATATACCACCACTGCGCTTCCGCGCGGTGTCCCCTCCTTGACTGCTGTATTATTCCATGCTATATTGTTTTTAAGCAAAACAATTCTGGCTGTATGGGAGGTAGTGATATGAAAAAGAGAGTTGCTCAAATCCTCGTCTGTGTCTTGTTCCTGCTTGCAATTTTTCCGACCTCTGCACACGCGGATATGGGACCAAAGCCATCCATACAGGTGGACTTTACTGGCATGGGAGATGAAGTGTATTATGTAACCCTGCTCTCCAAAGAGTACTCCACCGGCCCTGCAACAGCATATAACGGCAATCCCGAATATGCCCGTTACCACGAAGACAGCGCAGATTACGCGATTTGGGAAAATTTCGTAAATTATTCCGACAGCGATGGCTACTATTTCCTCCAACAGTTTGAAAAATGTCAGGGAAATGACCACTATAGCTGGGACTATTTTCCCCCGTCGCCGTTTAAAATTTTGATTTATTTCCCGGAATCCGATACGTTTTCTGTGAGCGGTATTTATGAGAAATATGCTTTTGACAGCTATTTCACTGCGGCAGTTGACGCCAGCGACAGCAGTATGCTTACTGTAGAGAAAGACTACCCGTTTCATTGGGAACTGATCTCATTGGTCGTGCGCATCATTCTTACGATTTTAGTTGAACTGTTGATCGCCCTTCTGTTTGGTTTCCGTGCAAAAAAACAGCTTCAAATCATCATCTATACCAATGTCCTGACCCAGACTGTTCTGAATATCCTATTAAATGTCGTGGCTTACCGCTCTGGTTCACTGGCATTTACGTTCTATTATATTTTGGGTGAATGTATTGTATGTATCATCGAAGCAGTCATATATGCCCGTCTGCTGCCGAAGCACAGCACTCATGCCAAACCAATTCATCCGATTTTGTACGCACTGTTGGCAAATGTATTGTCTTTCTCCGCCGGCATGTGGATCGCACGTATCATCCCGGGCATTTTCTAAACATTACATAAAATAAGACCAGTGACATCTCTGCCACTGGTCTTTCTCTTCCCTGTTTTTACTTTTTTACATTCAGTTCGGTTTTGATCTTTGTCGTAGATATCTCCGGCGTGCGCGGCAGGTAAACAACCTCGCAGCCCTCATCCTTCAGGAAGTCAAACTTGCCTTTCCAGTCGTCGCCGATGACAAACGTATCCACATGGTATTCGTGTACATCGGTTTTCTTCTGATCCCAGTTTTCCTCCGGGATCACCAGATCGACATACCGGATGGCTTCTACCAGCTGCTTACGTTCTTCATAGGAAAAATAACATTTCTTCTGTTTTTCATTCCAGTTAAATTCATCGGTCGATACCGCAACAATCAGATAATCGCCCAGCGCTTTTGCACGCTTGAGCAGATTGATATGCCCATAATGGAGCAGATCAAACGTACCATAGGTAATGACTCGCTTCATAAATCGTCGAAATCCTTTCATTCAGCCTAAATCTTATTGCCATTATACCACGATTGGACAACGGAATACAATGGTTTATGGCAAAAGAACACGCATCCCCTTCTGCAGGCTTTGCAAAAAGGGATGCGTTTTTTATTATTGATGCGGAATCGCCCCGGCTCGATCCAGAATGGTAAACGCACGGCATAAATCCTCGCTCAGATTCAGCTCATTGCCTGTTCCGGTGATCGCGCCCTGATCAATCAGTTTTTTAACAGCTTCCCGATAGTATTCCGGAATATCCTTTAGCTCTTTATAATATTTCATCATGTCCTCCTCTTTTTTCGGCTGTTTTACAGCCTGCGCTGATGTTTTATCCGTTACAACGGCACGGGAGATCAGATAATAGCTTGGGCTTCGGTCAATGGTCGCCTTGCCGCACTGCGTCAGGCTGGTTTTGATTACGCCATTTTGCACCACATTGACATAATTGCGTCGGATCGCAGACGCCGCATATTTCCCGCTGTACCAATAGCTGTCGAGTACGGTAATGGTCTGACCTTCTGCCGCTGCCGCCGTAACAAAATGTCCGCCGGTTGAAAACAGCTGATACGCTGTGCCCGCATGCAGGATCGCCGCACCGCCCGCCTGCAAATGTGCCAACAGTGTGGCATTTTTGCTCGTTGTGGAATATTTAAAATTATATTTCGGCGCTGCCGCCTGAAGCAGTGTCGTCATGACCGTACCGCCGCTCACACGTGCGCCGCAGGCGACTGCCAGCTCACACATTGTCGGGATACTGATATCGGCAATGCCCAGCGCCATCAGTGCATTACACAGGCTTGCCGGGCCACAGGCAGAGGAATAAATGGTCCCCTGCCCGTATTTTATCGATTTGTATTTTGTTTCTGTTTGAAATTTTACGGAATATCCGATGCTTCTCACCTCTGTCACGTGCTATTCCTCTTTGTCTTTATTGTCCTTCTTTGCCTCCAGTTTTGCTTTCATCCATGCATCTGCTTCACATGCGGTACAGGTAAAGCTGTTGTTTTTCCACCATGCAATAACAGACGCCACAACTGTCCAGCCAAGGGAAACCATCTGGTAAATATCATTGTCTGCAAATGAAATCACAGATTTTCCTGCGATCGCCAATACCTGATTTACCAACGCAAGCACAAGTATGATCGTCCGTGCAATCGTATCCGCGTTGATACTATGCTTCGGATTGTCCATTTCCTCGCCTCCTTTACAATATTATAGATATGACGGCGCCGCAGACCGCGACACCAACTGCGGCTAAAATCGCCATGATAATATTCAGCTTTGTTGAGATCACTGCAAATTCAATATTTCCACGTCCCAAACGCTCTTCATGCTTTGTCAACTGCACGGTATGCTGCTGTACGATCTCTTGTACTTCCTGTATCGCATGACAGGTACAGGACGCTTCTTTTTGTTCCGGCATCGTCGCTTGCCGCCTCCTTTCCAAAAATCTGCTTTCCATAATAATACAAAGGCATTCGTTGTCTACGTCAATTTATTTCCGTACTGTGGAAAATCGGAGATGTCTCATCCTTCCGGCAAGAAAATTTTGTCATTTCACATCCAAAATTGTAAAAATTTGGTTGACGTTATGCTGAATTAGGTCTATAATTTGGGTATCAGAGAGCAGAACAGACCAAAAGGAGGGGATTCCAATAGCACTAAATGCCAAGCACGAAAAAAAGCTGCTGGGATCAGCTCTTTTTGCAACATGCGACACCAAAACCTACCGTTCTCTTGTCCAGTCGCTTACTCCGATCAGTATTCTAAAGGGACAGACCTTTACCTCCCTCAGCAAAATGCCTGCTATTGTTTTCCTGCTGGATGGCAGTCTGGATATATATACATCGAACGGTGTGCTGTTTTCTACACTCAAAAGTGGAGATTTCTTTGAACCGGTATCTATCTTTTCCCAGATAAAACCACTGCTTCCACTATATATCCGCGCACGGACAAACTGCATCGTGACAACACTGGATAAAGCGATCCTGCTCCCTATGTTTGACCGTGATCCGGTTTTATCCCGGAATTATATGAAGCTCTCCGCAGATAAACTGCAAAATATGCTCTGCCGACTGGAGCATTTTACTGCTGCCACACCCAGCGTTGCACTGTCATTATATCTCCTGCGGAATCACACCCATAATACCTTAAAACTGCCGGACGGCTTTGCCGGTCTTGCCCGTCGATTGAATATCAGCCGCGCAACCCTGTACCGTGCACTGTCTGAGCTGGAACAACTGGAGCTGGTTTCCCATCATGAAAAAACCATCCGCATTTTAGACCATCAGGGCTTGTTCGACTTTGTACGCAGCCATGCTCAGCCGTCCGCTGAGTTCCTTTCGGAGTAAACATAAACAAAGCGCAGATCAAATGATCTGCGCTGTCTTTTTATATCGAGAGCTGAGCCTGCGGGCTATCCCGCGTAATGTGTGTGAAAATGATTGAAGATGTGTATAGAGGAATAGAGTTTGCTTTCATGATACGAAGGATCCCTCTGTCGGGTGTGACGGACCGTCAGAAAGGATATACAAGATCAACCCGCTGCTCATGCTCAAGATTGGCAAAAAAACAGGCGTTGCAGATTCCATCTGCAACGCCTTTGTTAGCATGGTTAAAGTATACCCTTCTCTTTGCGGAATGTCAATCACTCTGCCGCAAATTTTATTTGTATTTTTACACAATTTTTATCTTTATACGCCCGTTTTTCTTTGTCTTCATATAATTTACGAATTTTTTCATTCTTTTTATTCATTTTTATGCTTCTATCGCATTACTTTATACTTATTTCAAATTAGTTATATATAAAGAACCGGGACAAAAGGTCTGCCCCGGTTCGATTATTTATCCTTTTGTCTGTTCCTCTGAGATTACTTAGAATCAGCCGGAGTTTCGTAAAAGCGAACCCAATCGAAATCCAGTGCTTCTGCAATCCGCATTGCAGTACCTACCGGCAGACGATAATCGCCCAGCTCAATACGGGTATAATAGCTACGGGCAATATGGGCTTTCTGTGCAGTTACTTCTTGTGTCAGACCCTTGCTTTTTCTCAGTTCAACTAACCAGTCACGCATAACATTTCACCTCAAGAAAAATGTAAAAAACTAAAATTGTTTTTTGTAGCTTTTATTTTCAACGGTGTCATTATAACATCATTTTTATAACTTGTATATGTATTTTCTGACGGATTTCAGGTGAATTTGCGGTGTTTTGCTGGTACGATGTTACAAATCAGAAAGGATTCCAAAAAAGTTGACAGTAAGCCACGATATCATTTTATCGTTTTTTGTGCAAAGTGACCGAATCACTTCACCAGCTTGGAAATCGTCTTGAATGTCGATCCAGAACCCTTTCCGAGCAGCTCAAACAGGACAGCTTCTGCCGTTGTCACCAGCACGCCCTCCTGCTGTGCGCGGATAAGGCCAACCTCCATATCATGTGCAAAACGCGAGCCGAGGCAGTCTTCTACCAGTACCGGAGTCTTGCCTGCTGCCAGCAGATCCATTGCGGTCTGAAGTACACAAATATGTGCTTCTGCGCCACAAATAAGGACATTCTTGCAGCCAGTTGCTTCTATTGCTGCGCGGATACCTGCATCATCCATGCAGCTGAAAGTTGTCTTCGGCAGATATGGTACGATACCAAGCGCTTCCTTTACCTCCGGGACAGTAGAACCAAGGCCCTTTGGATACTGCTCGGATGCGATTGCCGGAATATCAAGCGCCTTCAGGCCCTTCAACAGCATGCAGGTACGCGGAATAAAAGCATCCTTATTATGCATTGCCGGCATCAGCTTTTCCTGATAATCGACAACCAATACCATCGTATCTTCTTTTCTGAGTTTCATTTTCATTCTCCTTTGCCGGGGATATATTTTCTTTTCCTGTCTTTTTTATTATATCGTATCGAGAAAAAAAGGACAAGCACTTCGCTGTATTTCTTTTGCCTCCAAAAATTCTGCCACCGCATAATTTGACAAATGATAACAATTCCACTATACTAAAATTAGCATATTTCCCCTCATTAAATTTTCAGGAGGAATGCATATGTTTTCCCTTGCAAATACTTCCCCGCATTCTACTATCATCAAGCTACATGCTGCTGACCACCAGAGCTTTCTGCGAGCAAACCATCTGCTCAGGCAGTACGGCATTACCGTCCAGCAGGCATTGGTTTTACATTTTCTGTCGGAGAACCGCAATAATCGTATCAATCAGAAGGACATCGAGCTGTATCTGGGCATCAGCAATCCGTCTGTCACCAGCCTGATGAAAACAATGGTCGGGAAAAGCTTGGTACGCCGTCTTCCGGATCGTTCAGATGCACGCAGCTACCTGCTATGTCTGACAGACCGCGGACAGCAACTACAGGACTGTATCGTCCAGGCTTTTTCTCAGCTGTCACAAGAGCTTACTGCTGGTCTGACCACGGAGGAACGCCAACAGCTGCATAATCTCTTGGATAAAATCATACAGAATCTTTCTTCTGCAGATATTTAAATCACTATCATTCCCCCTGCTGTCTGGCAGGGGGACTTTTTGCGCAAAATATCCTATTATCCGTTTTACCCTGCTGAGCCCATTTGTTCCGCTTTATCCGGCATTTGACGGCCCGTGTGATCCATCGTGTAGTGGTCTTTATAGATCAGCTCAGAAACCGGTGCAAAGGTAAAGCCTTTTTCGATTAGCCCATCGATCACATCAGGCAGCGCCTCAGGTGTGTTCGTCGCCGCATTGTGAAACAGGATGATCGAGCCGTTGCGCGCATTGTTAACAACACGGCTCACGATCTCGCTTGCCGGAGGGTCTTTCCAATCTAAACTATCAACATCCGTAATAAAAAGAAACCAGCCCGCCGGCCATCAGGCCAGCGGGCTTTTCCATGCTCATTCCTCTTTCGCAGTAATTAAAAAGTAACCCTGATTTTTTTAATTAGCTGAAAATTAAAGCTCTTTAAGTAAAGAACGATTTAATTACTAGTCACATTGCCCGTACCGATCAAGCCAACGTTTACAAGCACCTGCGCCAACATTTCCCGTGTTACAGGGCCATGCGGGTCAGTACCATCAAGCACGCCTGCGTCAGTCGCCGCCTTGAATGCCTCTGCTGCCCATGTAGATGGATTATCATCCATGTTAATCAGCCCCAGCCGCCCCAGGACAACGGCGAACTGCTCACGGGTAAGATTACCCTGTGGTGCTGTACCATTCAGTACGCCCGCCTGTGTCGCAGCTGTAAACGCTTCCTTTGCCCAGTCGGATACAGCTTGCTTCGACTTTTCTGTCGCTACCTTATCAATAATCTTTCTTACTTCCGATTCTGTCATATCATCTGTGTTCCTTTCCGTAGATACGCTGCTTCCCTTTTTGCTGATAAGAAAATAGCTCGGGCTTCTATCCGCCGTCGCCTTACCCAGTGCGGTCAAACTGCACTTGACCAGTCCCCGTGTGCCGGTTGTTGTGATCTGCGTGCGGCGCGTGCTGTTGTACGTCCACTTATTGGAATAGTACAGGCTGTCCGCAATAATAATCTTGCCGCTGCTGTCCACGCCAACCGCTGCGACATAGTGACCGCCATTGGAAAACAGCGGATAATTTCCGCCGCAGTAGCAGACCGCTGTGCCGCTTGCTTTCAGGTGGGCAAGCAGCTCTGCATTTTTGCATGTGCCGCGATATGTAAAATCGTACTTGCTGCCTGCCGCTTTGAGTAGGATACTTTCCACTGTACCGCCAGCTTGACGTGCGCCGCAGGATACTGCCAGCTTGCACATAGTCGGTACAGAGACATCTGCTATGTCGCCGTTGGCAAGACAATTACACAGCGCAGACGGTCCGCACGCACTGCTACCGATGGTCCCGGATCCGTAAGAATTATTTGCGTATGATGCAGGCTTTTGCATCTTTACGGTGTAGCTCATTCCTCTACCTCCGGCAGACCTGCAACACTTGTCAGTACAGAGAGTATGCCTGCCAATACAGATGCCGATGCTACCATAGCCCAGTTAACATCACCCAGCACGGATGCTGCACCGATTGTTGCAATTGCTGTCTGTGCAACAGTTTTTACCGCGCGGACTGCTGCTGCGTCAATCCATTTTCTTGTCAGTTTCATATTATTTTCCACCTCACATTCCAATTTGCGTAAAGATATACCC
>JAUNWG010000086.1 GCA_030540435.1 Eubacteriales bacterium | reverse complement strand
ATTCGTTTGGTATCGCACATCGCCCCGTCTATCCAGTTTACCGGATGTAGACAATTCACCTTCGCCATTTACTTTACCTATAAAATGTACCAAAATGATCCATTTCAAGGGATTCATGTGACAAAGGATATCTATCCTTCGGTTGCAAACGAATGTGAACAATCATTGACCGCTGCAGAACGTGCCGTCTATCGGGCAGTCGAAACCTGTTGGATGGATGGGAAAAATCAGGCTTTAAATGAAATCATTGGTCGGCTGCTGCCGGTAAAACCCTCTCCGGCAGAATTGATCCTCTACTGCGCATACTATCTCGCCTATGGCACGCCATATCATCAGATCATCTCGTCAGAAATACATTATCCAATGCCGTTTTAACGATTTTGGACACCCTCTCATAAAAGACCTGCCATTGCTATGTACACGACAAAACCCCCAACAGTTGCAGCTGCTGGGGATTTTCTGTTGTTTTAGCGGAACAACGAACCGGAACCGTATCAATTTAACACGCCAAGACAAGCATTGACAAATAAACATTCTGCGGTTATACTAAAGATAAAGAAAGGGCACTACCGATAAACGGTTGTCCCAAAGATTGTATTTACCAAAGTAAACCGCACTTATTGGACTAGGGGCGGTTTACTTCTTTTTATATACCATAAGAAACAGGCTAATAATGCCAATGATGACTAATGTGTACTGATACAGTTCCGCATGAGTAACCATATAGCAGCCCTCCTCTCCTGTTAAGATCAGAGGGCAAAGAAGTTACCCTCTGTTGGGAGGGACAACCGCTTACCGTTATTTGGTAGTGCCAAATATAACATATCACATCACACAACAGATTTCAACAAAAAATCCCCGAATCCAAGCGGAAACGGGGATTTTCGTATTTCAATATATGGTTGGCTATGTCAGATTACATAACGCCCTGCGCCTTCATTGCCTCAGCAACCTTCAGGAAGCCTGCAATGTTAGCACCTGCAACCAGATTACCCTCACAGCCGTATTCCTTAGCAGCAGCGGAGATATTGTTGTAGATGTTGACCATGATCTGATGCAGCTTGCTGTCGACCTCTTCAAAGGTCCAGGACAGACGCTGGGAGTTCTGGCTCATCTCAAGTGCAGAGGTAGCTACGCCGCCAGCGTTTGCAGCCTTTGCCGGAGCAAACAGAACGTTGTTGCTCTGGAATACAGCAACAGCCTCCGGAGTGGACGGCATGTTAGCGCCTTCGCCAACTGCCTGTACGCCATTTGCAACCAGTGTCTTTGCGTCATCCTCGTTGATCTCGTTCTGGGTAGCGCACGGCAGAGCAATGTCGCACTTAACAGTCCAGATGCCCTTGCCTTCGAAGTACTTTGCAGACGGAACTGCGTCAACGTACTCCTTGATACGACCGCGGCGAACTTCCTTGATGTCCTTGACAACGTCGAGGTTGATGCCGTTCTCATCTACGATGTAACCATTGGAGTCAGACAGTGCAATGACCTTAGCGCCCAGAGCAGTTGCCTTCTCAGTAGCGTAGATTGCAACGTTGCCGGAGCCAGAGATAACAACCGTCTTGCCCTCGAAAGAAGTGCCATGATCCTTCAGCATAGCGTCAACGAGGTAGCACAGGCCATAGCCGGTAGCCTCGGTACGTGCCAGAGAACCGCCCCACTGCAGACCCTTGCCGGTCAGAACGCCGACATACTCGTTGCGGATGCGCTTGTACTGACCGAACATATAGCCGATCTCACGAGCGCCGGTGCCGATGTCGCCAGCCGGTACGTCAGTGTCAGCGCCGATATGACGGCACAGCTCAGTCATAAATGCCTGGCAGAAACGCATAACTTCGCCGTCAGACTTGCCCTTCGGATCGAAGTCAGAACCGCCCTTGCCGCCGCCGATCGGCAGGCCAGTCAGGCTGTTCTTAAAGATCTGCTCGAAGCCCAGGAACTTGATGATAGAAGCGCATACAGACGGATGCAGGCGGATACCACCCTTGTACGGGCCGATTGCAGAATTGAACTGGTAACGGAAACCACGATTTACCTGAACCTTGCCGTTGTCATCAACCCAAGCAACGCGGAACTGGATGCCGCGCTCCGGCTCAACGATGCGCTCGAATACACCAGCATCAACGAGGTCCTGACGACGCTCTGCTACCGGCTGCAGGGACTCAAGAACCTCATATACAGCCTGCTGGAATTCCGGCTCGCCCGGATTGCGCTTTACGACAGTGTCATAAACACTGCTCAGGTAAGTGTTAGTAATAGCCATTTTTAATCTTCCTCCATACAAATGGTTTAATTTTCATCTTCGGTAACATAATACCACAACAATGGCAATTTGAAAATATAAAAATTGCAAAATTCATAAATTTTTTCTAAAACATGATTTTTTCCGGTTTCATTTTACTTCCTTTTGTGTATTTTTGCCCAGATTTTTGTGAAAAATAACTGATTTTCCAAGTATAACGGCCCTATTTGCAACAAATTATGCCCAATACAACGTTTTTGCATAATCCCCTGCAAATTCATTTTTTACTCCTTTTTAATTAGATTTCTGCGACTTTTCGCTGATTTCTTACTACCTATCCAATAAAAAACCAATGCCTTTTCGCATTGTTTTTGCAAGAATTGATTCGTCACGATGCAAATGTGCCCATCAAGCGGTCATTCGTTCTTCTTGCACGCACACAGCACTCTATACTTATCCATATTCATGGCGTCTGCAAAACAACAAAAAAACATAAAAGAGACATCGTAAGCACACATTTCATTGACTTTTCCCGCTAAGATGAGTATGATGTATATAATATTGAATATATCATCAGAAAGGAGTTCTTTTTTAGAGGATACCGTATTATGAAAAAACCGGAATCTCCACAGGAAGTAAAGCGAAAAGTAAAAAAATCCGTATTTAGTTTCCTGTTCAGCCGTCTTACGATCAGCGGTATACTGATCCTTCTGCAATTTGTTTTTCTGCTGTATGTCCTGCTGGGCTTGCGCGGACATCTGATCTATATGTATAAAGCATTGCAGATCGTGAGCATCGTCGTGCTGATCTGGCTGATCCGCAAACCGGATAATCCAGCTTATAAAATACCGTGGATTATCCTCATTTTATTATTTGCTCCACTTGGCGCTTTATTTTATCTGCTTTGGGGCAATACACCATTTAATCGCGCCCGTCTAGTGAAAATCCACCCGATCGACACGAAACAGATCGAAGCCGTGCAGCCCTCTGCCACCCGTAATCTGTGCACCAGCCTGCCGCGGCATCGGCGCAATTGCCAATATTTAAATAATATCGCAGATATGCCTGCGTGGAAGGATACTGCCGCAGATTTTTTCCCAGTTGGAGAATATATGTTTGCATCCATGCTGCAGGAATTAAAAAAAGCAAAACGTTTCATCTTCATGGAATATTTTATCATTGAGCGGGGATTTATGTGGGATTCTATTTTGGAGATCCTACAGGAAAAGGTACAGGCCGGTGTGGATGTCCGTATAATGTATGATGATGTCGGCTGTATTTCCACGCTGCCGATGGGCTATCACAAGAAATTACAGGCGATGGGAATCAAGGTCGTGCGTTTCAACCGTTTTCTGCCTACCTTGAACACCTATTTAAATTATCGTGACCACCGTAAAATCTGTGTCATTGATGGCAATGTCGGGTATACCGGCGGCATTAATCTTGCAGACGAATATATCAACCATGTAGAACGCTTCGGGCACTGGAAGGATACCGGTGTAAAACTCACTGGCGCAGGCGTTGCCAATCTGACAGCATTATTTTTACAGCTGTGGGATTTTTCTTCCAACAGTAATACGTCCGACCTGCATGATTATCTGCCAACAATAAAAGCCCCCAGCGACGGCTTTGTACAGGCCTTTGCCGATTCCCCGCTGGATAATTTCAATGTCAGTGAGACTGTCTTTTTGAATATCATTACCAATGCGACCCACAGTGTATATATCACCACGCCGTATCTCGCACTGGATAATGAAATGATCACGGCCCTGTGTACAGCGGCACAATCCGGCATTGACGTGCGCATCGTCACGCCGGGCATTCCGGACAAAAAAACAGTCTATTATGTGACGCGTTCGTATTACGCACAGCTGATCCATGCCGGCGTTCGAATTTATGAATATACCCCCGGATTCCTGCATGAAAAGATGATTGTCGCAGACCACGACATCGCTGTAGTCGGCACGATCAACATGGATTTCCGCAGCTTTTATCTGCATTTTGAATGCGGCACCGTATTTTACCGTTCTTCTATTGTCGAAAAGGTACGCGATGATATCTTGGATACCATCCAGCATTCCGAGGAAATCGACGAGCAATGGCTGAAAAATTATCCATGGATCAAATCAATCTACGCTTCCCTGCTGTCATTGCTCATCCCGTTAATGTAAACACTGCAAAAAAATCCCTCCGCTTTCGCGAAGGGATTTTCCGTTGGATGATATTTACATATCGAAAAGGATATTAGCCTACATAGCGAACGATGATGCTTGCAGCTTCTGCGCGAGTCAGGTAGCCCTTCGGATTCAGCTGGCTGAGATCATTGCCGCTGATGATGCCCTTGGAAACTGCCCACTGTACTGCATCCTGTGCATAAGCAGAAATTGCGTTTGCATCCGTGAACTTGCTCAGGTCTGTGACCGTCTTCGGGGAGCCTGCATAGCGGTACAGCATGCAAGCGAAGTCCTGACGGGTGACGGACTGCGCCGGAGCAAAGGTGGTAGCAGAGGTACCTGCAACTACCTGATTCTGATATGCCCAAACGACAGCCTGCGTATACCAAGCGTTAGAAGCAACGTCAACGAACGGAGTAGTACCGGTCACTGCCGGGGAACCAGCCATGTTCCAGATGATCTGTGCAACCTGGCAGCGTTCTACAATGCCGTTCGGGTCGAATTTATTGTTGCCTACGCCTGCCATCAGGCCCTTCTCTGCCGCAGTGTTGACTGCATCAGCATACCAAGCGTCTGCCGGTACGTCGGTGAAGCGGGAAGCCGGAGTCGGGTCGACCGGCGTGGACGGGTTGGACGGCGTCACAACAGAGCCGCTATTTTTCAGAACAAGTGTCGTCTTACGCGCTGCATAGTTGTCGCTTTCAACAACGACTGTGTAGGTCTTATCCGCATCCGGTGCACTTGTCAATGTAACCTTACCATTTACAATGCTTGCATTCTGCGCAAGATAGGTCGCCGGTCTGCCAGTAGAAACTGTAACCTTTGTATTCTCCAAATCAGATGGCAGCCCACTAAGAGTCATGGTCGTTGTGCCCTTTACAACGCTGGCGGTATATTCGCCAAAATGCGGTGCAACAGTCAATCCATTCGCCAGATTATAAGTTTCAATGCCGCTGGTGGTGATGTAGATGATGGAAGAGATCGTTTTTCCTTCCATGCTCTTGTAATGATCACTATTCAGTGTGCAGCCGTGCGGCTCTGTGGTAGTTACGCCAGTTGACCATGCAAACTCATAGATGTTGTTCATATTCCACATGTTTTCACCCTGGCGCAGTGCATACTGCATACCATCGGTAGTTGTCAGATATACGCCGTAAACATTAGCAGATGCCTTGCCATTTGTCTTATCGCTCAGTGCCACCATGTAGTCACCCCACGCAGTATTAGAGGTGATTGTTGCTTCCACATTATCTGTTGTGGTCACATTGCCATTCATCACATAGCCGCCATCTGCGTTCTTTGTCAAATAAACAGCCGGATTCGCAACGACACCGCTGATGTTTGCAGCATCCGCCAGCTTCATCTTGACCGGGATAAGGACGCCTGTAACGTCTGTGCCGCCTTCGACAGTCGGAGTTTCCGTCTCAAGAGCTACATTCCCAAATCTGCGAACCTTGCTTGTGGTTGCAGAGGTAACAACATCAACATTTGTATCGTTCTGTGCCAAACCATCACCGTTGTTGATGCTTGCATAGAAGTCATTGAACGGGACAGCAGTGATGCCATAGATATCGCCATCTGCATCCGGGGTAATGAGGGTGGCAGACAGTGTAGCGTATGTTTCGTTATTGACCTGAACAGTATAAGTTTTTCCTTCGGTCAGTTCTTTCTCCAATGTAACTGTGTTATCATCAGCAATCTGTGCGTTCGTTGCAAGTACGTCCGCATTTCTACCGCCTGTAGTAACCGTAACAGTTGCACTTCCCATATCAGACGGCAAACCGTACAATTTTACTTTGTTTGTATCTGTCAGAAGTGCAGAAATGCTGCCGGTATAATGCGGCGCTACATACAGACCTTCCTTCAAATTATACGTTTCTTTTCCGGTTGTCGTGATATATGTGATAGAAGAAATTGTCTTGCCTTCCATGCTCTTGTAATGATTGCTATGCAGTGCGCTGCCGTGCGGCTCTTCGGTAGTTACACCAGTGGACCATGCAAACTCATAGATGTTGCGCGGTGTCCAAAGATTCTCGCCCTGACGAAGCGCATACTGCGTACCATCACTGGTGGTCAGATATACACCGTAAACGTCAGCCGGAGCCTTACCATTTGTGCTATCCGACAAATTGATCTGATAGTCGCCCCAAGCAGTGTTGGAAGAAATTGTAGCTTCAACATCGTTAGTCGTCTTTGTTTCAGCGACCAATGTATAGCTGCCATCTGCATTCTGCTTTACGTGCGTACCAGCCAGCGTTGTTCCTTCTGTTTCTACTGGAATCGTAACACCCAGAACGTCCGTACCACCTGAAATCGTCGGATTCTCGGCATCAAAATAAGTATTGGCATAACCCTGTGACTTTTGCGTAGTTGCAGAAGTAACCGTATCAACTGCTACATCGTTGTTCAGACCGACAGCCTTATAGAAAGCGTCAAAAGCTAAATCAACCTTCTCAACCACGGTTGCAGCATAGCTTGTCCTATTGAGCTGAAGTGTCAGATCATCGTAGCCATTAACCCTAATTACGCATTCAACAACGTCTTGAGTAAAGGCAGCTGTACCTAACTGGATATTACGGTTGTATCCTACTTTATAATTTGAAGAGTCCCCTGTAAAAAAGAGACTATTTTCACTATACGTTACACCATTTACTATTATTTCTGGGTTGTTTGAAGGAAACCCAAGTGCATTTGTGTACGCACTATTCTGTTCAGAAAAAACCAATTGATAGCATGATGAACTCTCATCATAGGTAAAAGTCGCACTACTCGGCGGTGCACTTAATGCCCCCCCATTTGTCGCAAACGCATCTACCGGCAGGAACGACAGCAGCATCGCCAGCATGAGCAGCACGCAGCTGCCGCGTTTCAACATGTTGTTTTTCACATTTGTCATTTTTTACCTCCTGTTCTCGAAGTTAGGGTTCGCTAACATGTTGTTAGTCTATCCTAATTTCAGACAAAATAAAAATTGCTGTTCCATTTTCTTCTGCGGTTCACGCAAAACCGCAATTACGCAATCCCCCTTTCTATGCTGCAATGGGCAAAGACCACATCATGTCTATTTTTCGCATTTTTGTTAGTTCTAACTAACTATCATTTTTAAAAAACAACCGCATGTTAACTTGCATGAAAACACCGGTTTTTGGACAAGATGCCAGCCATTTCTATCTCATATTGTTATGATAGCACAAGTTATCTGCACTGTCAAATGAAATCTACGATCACATATCAACTAATAATAAACAGAGATATTTGTATGTATATGCTAACTTTAATTCTGTAAAGTCCCGGCGTGTATATATGCCAATGGCATACCGCGACTTTCAAATAAGGATTAACGAAAAGACGCTCGACCGCAATGGATCGGAGCGCCTTTTGTCATGCTGATTTTGATACAATTGTTTTCTGTTTTATCCGCAGGACGATCTTACATATCAGGTGATACACAGCGGTAAACATCAAAATACCGAATGCAAGCGCACCGGCTACCAAACCCGTTTGAGAGCCATATTGCAGCATTTCGATACGATTTTCCGCTACGATCGCACTCATGGTGTAATAGAGCGACCCTCCGGGCACCAGCGGGATAAATGCAGTGACCACAAAAATTGTTGCCGGCGCTTTCCAAAGATGCGCCATGCATTCCGCATAGGCGGCTGCGAAAAAGGCCGCAATCAGATTTGCGGCAAAAAGTGAACATCCAAGCTGAGAACACAGCAGGAACAATGCCCATATCAACCCGCCGCCCAGCGCTGCAAGAGGCAGCCGTCTGCGCTTCATATGAAAGATCATACCAAATCCGCAAGAGCCGATACATGCCATCAGAATCTGAATCACATAGTCCTTCATCATAGCAGGATACCTCCCAAATAAACAGAGAGGGCAAAACCGCATGCAATCGCACCGGCTTGCAGAAGCGCCTCCAACAAACGGAGCAATCCTGAAATGGTATCTCCCGCAAAAAGATCCCGCAGCGCATTGGTCAAGGCAATGCCAGGGATCAACAGCATAATATCACCGATGATAACCTTATCAGCATGCTCGCACAACCCCCATCGATTCAAAACCAGCGCAGCTGCCCCAGCAAAGATAGAGCAAAACAGCGCATGGAGCAGACGACTGTTCCAAATACGCTGAAACCATTGGTTTAGAAAGAGGATTG